>NZ_JBEPAA010000051.1:0-57780 GCF_040298365.1 Kitasatospora sp. NPDC001603 | reverse complement strand
CCGGCCCCGCCTGGCGCCGTGACCCCCGGGGGGTGGGGGGCCCGGGTCCCCCCGCCGGCCGGCTCGGGCCGTCGACCCGAGCCGGCGGCCCGAGACCGCTACACCTCGCCGCGGGCCATCGCGATCAGACGGTCCAGCACCTTGCCGCCGCTGACCCGGAGCCCGTCGTGCTCCCACTCGTTGGTGACCCACGTCCGCAGGCCGCGTACGGCCCGGGCGGTCTCCAGCGAGTCCGCGGTGTCGACGTACATGTCGTCGTGGTAGACCGCCGCCACGACGGGCACCTCGTTGACGGCCAGTCGGGCCGGGTCGTACAGGTCGGCCCAGTCGGTGCGGGCGGCGAGCAGCTCCGCCGTCTCCTTCAGCGGGCGGAGCGCCGGGTCGGTGTCGAACAGCCAGGGGTAGATCATCTCCCCGGTGAACAGCACCGGGGCCCCCGATTCCAGCGCAGCCCCGGCGTCGAACTCGGGGAACTCCTTGCGGACGCGCTCGGCCGCCCAGCCGGTGCCCGCCCCGTCCACCGACCGCTGACCGTAGATCGATTCGTGCAGCACGGCGTACAGCGGCCCCTCGGCGAAGGAGACCTTCGCCTGGACGCCGGCCAGGAAGGTGTCGGACAGCTCGGGCCCGGCGACGCCTTCCACCCAGGCCTCCTCCAGCAGGTAGTGCAGGCTTCCGGAGCCGCTGCCGCCGCCGAGCATCATGCCGAGGCCCTGGAACGCCTGGACGGTGAGCAGCCCGCCGTCGGGCAGCGTGGCGGGGGAGTCGGCGAGGTGGGCGGCGATCCGCCGGACCGCTTCGACGTCCTGCGGGAAGCGGGCGTAGTGCTCCTCGTTCTTGCGGACCACCCGGGGGTAGGCCGCCCGGTATACGTCGTCGGCCGAGCTCCGCAGGCCCGCGAGACCGCCCGTGACGAAGGCCTCGTGCAGCCCCTCGGGCGCGATCGACAGGTAGGTGAGGAGGCAGAAGCCGCCGAAGCTCTGGCCGAGCACGCTCCAGCGTCGGTCGTCGCCGAGCAGTCGGCGCCGGATCAGCTCGGCGTCCCGCACGATCGAGTCCGCGCGGAAGCACGCCAGGTAGTCGGCCTGCTTCTGGGCGCCGCCGCGCCGGGCGAGGGTCTGCCGGTTCGCGGGCGTGGACCGCCCGGTGCCGCGCTGGTCGAGCAGGAGCACCCGGTAGTCGTCGAGGGCGCGCTCCAGCCAGCCGTCGCGGCCGAGCGGGCGCCCCGCCTTGCCGCCCGGTCCGCCCTGGAGGAAGAGCAGCCAGGGCAGGTCGTCCTTCTCGCGGCGCGCGGCCACCACCTCACGGGCGTACACCTCGATCTGCTCGCCTTGGGGGGCGGAGTGGTCGAGGGGCACGCGGAAGACGTGGTCGGTCGTGACAATCCCGGGCAGCCGGCTGGCGGTGGACATACAACTCCTCGGTATGTGTCTGGTTCACAGCCGTCACGCCGCCGCTCACGGTGTTGCCGGTGCGGGCGCCGCAACCCCCGCACCGTATCCTGACGGCGGTCGGACACGGGTTCGACGGTTGCCGTTCACGACCGTCCGCCCGAGGAGCCGCGCGAGGCTGTACGACAGCCGCGGCACCCGTGGGCCGGGCCCGTCACGGCACCGGCCCGGAGCGCCGGCGGCCCGGCGGCGGCACGACCGCCCGGTACCCCGGTGCGGCAGGCCGAAGTGACGGTTCGGGCGTTACCTGCGGCCGGTCCGCGGCGTTCACCCCGGGGGCACTGTGCCCGGACGGACACCGGGCTCCCGCAGCCGGACGACGCCGCGCCGCGAGTACCGGGGTGCGGCCCGCCGACGGTGCCCGGGGCGCCGATCGGCCGACGGGCGGCCGGCAGAAGGTGGCCGCCCCGCGCCCGTCCACGGCGGGACCGGGGCGCCGATCGGGACACGGTGTCACCGGTGCGACCGGGCAAAGGCCGTGACGAAGTGCCGGGCACCAGCGGGTGCCCGGGAAAGGCGAACCTCGGTACCCCGGCGGCACCGGGCACCGCATGGCACGGCCCGGCGACGGGTACGGCCAGACACGGCAGACACGCCGGCGGGAACCCCCGCCGGCCAGGCATCATCAGCACGCGATCGAGCGTGCTCGCGGCCCACCGGCCCCACCGGCCACCGGACCGCCGAGGGGAGGAGAGTCCGGTGACCGCCATGAGGCCACCACAGGCCATGCCGGCCGAGAGCGTGGTCGGTGCGCCGAGACCGGTCGGGCGTCCCGACCAGGTACCGCCGGGCATGCCGGGCGGCGCACCCGCCGGCCCGGCCCGGTCGGCGGCGCCGCCGCGTCCGCAGCCCGCCGCAGTTCACCACGCGGTGCTCTGCGTCAACGCCCCCTCGATGGCCGCCTCCGGTCCGGACGGACAGCTGCGCGGTCAGGGCCTCCACGGCTTCTACCGCTCCGGAGTCCGGGTCCTGGCCCGGATGGAACTGCGGATCGGCGGCATGGAGCCGCTGCCGCTCCAGGGCACCCTGACCTCGGCGGCGCAGGCCCGCTTCCTCGGAGCCGTCCGGATCCCCGGCGACCTCGACCCCGATCCGGCGCTCACCGTCGAACGGCTGCGCCATGCCGACGGGATCGAGACGGTCACCGTCCGGAACACCGGCAGCAGGCCGGCCCGGCTGCCGCTGGAGATCGCGCTCGGCACGGACCTCGGCCCGGTCGGCGAGATCGCCGCCGGGCACCGGCCGCCGGACCTGCCCGGACAGGTGCAGTCCGCCGGGCTGCGCTGGGCCGGGCCGACCCACAGCGCCGTCGTCAGCGCCAAGCCCTCGCCGCACGCCGTGCTGGCCGGCGCCGGAGTGCTGCGCTGGGACCTGGAGGTGCAGCCCGGCGCCCGGTGGTCGGTCGAGCTGCGCACCGAGCTGGAGAGCACCACCCCCGGTCCCCGGCCGCCGGGCGGCCGCGGCACCGGGGTCCCGCTGCCGTGGTCGGAGCCGGAGGTCCGCAGTGACGACCCCCGGGTCCAGTCGCTGGTGCCGCGCGCACTGGACGCCCTCGGCGGCCTGCTGTTCGCCGACCCGGACCGCCCGACCGACCTCTACCCGGCCTCCGGCGCGCCCTGGCGCTTCGGACTCGCCCCGGCCGACGCGCTCTGGGCGGCCCGGCTGATGCTCCCGCTGGGCACCCGGCTGGCGGCCGGCACCCTGCGGGCACTCGCCCGCCGTCAGCAGCTCGCGCCCCCGGCCGGCCAGGGCGGCCCCGGCCAACGCCCCGAGGGGCTGCTGCCCGGGGCGCTGCGGCACGGCGGTCCGGAGCTGCCGCCCACCTGCACGGCCACCGAGGCGACCCTGCTGTTCGTCACGGTGCTCGCCGAGGCCTGGCGCTGGGGCCTGCCCCGGCACGAGGTGGCCGAGCTGCTGCCGGCCGCCGAGCGGGCGCTCGGGGCGCTCCGCGACGGCCTGGTCGACGGCTTCGTCACCGACCTGAGCCGTCCGGTGGAGGAGCGCGCCGCCCATCCGGTGGCGGCCCGCGCCGAGGTCCAGGCCCAGGCGCACCGGGCCGCGCTGCACGGGGCCGAGCTGCTGGACGCCTTCGGCCGCCCCGGCGCCGAGGAGTGGCGCTCCTGGGCGGCCGGTCTGCGGGGGCGCTTCCGGGACCGGTTCTGGATCGACGACCTCTCCGGCGGCCGTCCGGCGGCGGGCCTCGCCCCGGGGGGTCAGCAGCTCCCCGCCGTCGCCTCCTCCTTCGTCCACCTCCTCGACCCGGGGCTCTGCGCCGACGGCGGCCGGCACGAGAGCCTGCTCGACCGCGAGCAGACCAGGGTGCTGGCCCAACGGCTGGCCGCGCCCGAGCTGGACAGCGGCTGGGGCCTGCGCACGCTCAGCGCCAAGTCGCCCCGGTTCAATCCGCTCGGCCACCGCAGCGGGGCGGTGCGGGTCCATGAGACCGCCCTCGCGATCGCCGGGCTGGCCGAGGCCGGCCACGAGAACGAGGCCGGCGCGCTGCTGGAGGGCCTGCTCGGCGCGGCCGCCCACTTCGAGGGCCGGCTGCCCGAGATGTACGCGGGGGAGCAGCGCGTCCCCGGTTGCCCGCCGGTGCCGCACCCGACCGCGTGCCACCCGGCGGCGGTCTCGGCGGCCGGGGCCGTGCACGCGGTGTTCGCCCTCGCCGGGGTGCGCCCCGACGTACCGGGCGGCCGGGTGCTGGTCCGGCCGGCCAGCACGGCGCCGCTGGGCGAGCTGCAACTGACCGGGCTGCGGGTGGCGGGCGAGCCGTTCTCGGTGCGGGTGAGCCGGATCGGCGTGGCGATGGTCGAGGAGGCGTCCGCGGAGCTCCAGCTGGTCGCCCGCTGACCGCCGAACCGCGCCCCGGTCGGGCGGGGCCGCCCGCCCCGCCCGACCGGCCGGCCGCCCAGAGCCGGGCACGGGCAGGGACGGGCCGGGGGCGCGGACGGTCAGGCACGCTTCGTGCGCGGGCCTGTGCTTATCGTCAGAGAGACGACTATGATCGTCGCCATGTCGCGTTATGACCCGTCGGCCTTCCCCCCGTTCGCTGTCACGGTTGACCTGGTGGTCCTGACGGTGCGGGACCACGCGCTGTGCGCCCTGCTGGTCCGACGGGGCGAGCCCCCCTTCCAGGGCTACTGGGCCCTGCCGGGCGGCTTCGTCCGCCTGGACGAGGGCCTGGCCGAGGCGGCGTCCCGGGAGCTGGCCGAGGAGACCGGTCTGCGCGCCTACTCCGCTCCCGGCCACGACGCGGCGGGCCCCGGTGCGGCCGGCGCCCACCTGGAGCAGCTCGCGACCTACGGCCATCCGCAGCGCGACCCCCGGATGCGGGTGGTCAGCGTGGCCTACCTCGTCCTGGCGCCCGACCTGCCGACCCCGCGGGCCGGTGGCGACGCCAGCGGCGCCCGCTGGGCCCCGGTCGCCGAACTGCTCGGACCGAGCCCGGTCGACGGCGTCCCGCTCGCCTTCGACCACGGGCTGATCCTTGCCGACGGCGTGGAGCGGGCCCGGTCCAAGATCGAGTACTCCTCACTGGCGACGGCGTTCTGTCCGCCCGAGTTCACCGTAGGCGAGCTGCGCCGGGTCTACGAGGCGGTCTGGGGCGTGGTGCTCGACCCGCGGAACTTCCACCGCAAGGTCACCGGCACCCCCGGCTTCCTGCTGCCCTCCGGCGGCACGACCACGCGCCAGGGCGGCCGCCCCGCGCAGCTGTTCACCCCCGGCGGCGCCACCGTGCTCAACCCGCCCATGCTGCGCCCGGAGTCCTGAGCGGGCCTCCCGTCCAGCCCCGGGCCCGCGCCCGCCCTCCCGGCCGCCGGGCTACCGGTGCTCGCGGCGCCCGACACCCGCAGAGCCCGACGCCCGCGGCGCCCGACACCCGCAGAGCCCGGAACAACCGCGACGCCCGGAACCGCTCGCCCGATCGGTGCGACGGTGACTCCGTCGCAGGATCGGATTGTCCCCTGATCGGGTGAGGTGCGTGGGCAGCGGGCCTGTGCCGCTCCCGTAATGCCCGGAATCGCCGCTCCGGCCCCCTAATGTGCTGGCGCGGGGCCGTGCGGGCACGGCCCCGTGTCGCGCAGACCAGGTCGGCCGAGGGCACGGGAGCAGCCAGCGATGATCCAGATCACCGGACTGACCAAGGTCTACCGCAGGGGTGTCCCGCCGGCGGTGCTCGACCTGACCTTCGACGCCCGCGCCGGCTCCGTGACGGCACTGCTGGGTCCCGAGGACGCGGGCAAGTCAACCGCGTTGCGGCTGATGCTCGAACTCGAACGCGGCCAGGGCGTCACGCTCTTCGACGGCCGCACCTACCGTCGGCTCCGCCGCCCGGAGCGCGAGGTCGGCGTACTGCTGCCGGGCCCGGGCGGTGCCGGCGGCGCGGTCGCCGGGCACCCCGGCCGAAAGGCCGTCAGCCACCTCCGGATGCTGGCGGCGGCCGTCGGAGTCCCCGCCCGGCGGGCCGACGAACTGCTGGAGCAGACCCGGCTGGCGGCCGTGGCCGGGCAGCGGCTGCGCAGCTTCTCGCCCGGCATGCACCGGCGGCTCGCCCTCGCCGCGGCGCTGCTCGGCGACCCGGGCACCCTGATCCTCGACGCGCCCACCGAGGGGCTCTCGCCGCGCAATGTGGAGTGGTTCCACTCCTTCCTCCGCTCGTTCGGGGTCGCCGGCGGCACGGTCCTGGTCACCACCCGCACGCCGCAGGAGGCCTCCCGGCTCGCGGACCGGGTGGTCACGCTCGACCAGGGCCGCCTGGTGGCCGATCAGCCGGTGGAGGAGTTCTGCCGCACCCGGCTCAGCCCCGAGGTCGCCGTGCGTGGGCCGCAGATGGCCCGGCTCGCCGATCTGCTGGCGGCCCAGGGCGCGGCGGTGCGCCGGGACGGCGGGGCGGGCCTCGCGGTGGCGGGGATCGATCGCACCGAGATCGGTGAACTCGCCTACCGGCACGGCATCCTGCTGCACGAGCTCGCCGACCGGGTGGTCGAGCAGCCCGCTCCCCGGGTCACCCTGCCCACGGCCTCGGGGCGGTCGGGTCGGCTCCGGGTCAGGTCGGCGCAGGCCGAGCACCGCCCGGCCGATCCCAGGTCCGGGCGCCTGGCCGAGCCCCGTTCGGCGGAGCCCCGCCCGGCGGAGGCGGCGGTGGAGCCCGAGGCCTCCCCGAGCGAGTCGGCGCAGGTGCCCAGGCCGGCCGCGGGCGCGGCGGGCACCGGCGCGCTGCCGGTCCTCGCGCTGCCTTCGTCGTCCGCCGCGGCCGCGGCCGCCGGTACCGTCGCGGTCGCCGCCGCGACGGCCCTGTCGGCGGTCGCCGCGCGGGCCACCCGGCGCACGCCCCAGCAGGGCCAGCAGGGCCAGCAGGGCCAGGAAACCCGGCAGGGCCGGGAAAGCCGGCAGGACCGGGAAGGCCGGCAGGACCGGAAGTCACGGGCGCCCCGGGACCCCCACCCGCCCCGCCGGCCCGAGCCGACAACCGCCGAAGCTCCGAACACCGGCCGCACTCCCGAGGTCGCCGGCACCCCCGCGACCGCCGGTACCCCCGACACCGCCGGCACCCCCGCGACCGCCGGTACCCCCGACACCGGTGGGGTCATCGAGAGCGCCGACACCGCGCCGACGGTCGTCGTGGACCGCCTCTTCCGGGACGGCCTCCGCGGACTGGCCCGGTCCGGCAGCGCCCCGGACCCCGGTGCCCGCGCCCGGCGCGAGGACGCCGACGCCGGCGACCTGATGACCGCCGACACCGTCCGCCTCGGCCGACCGCTCCCGGGCACCGCCCCCGACGCCCCGGACACCCCCACCACCCCCACCACCCCCGACCACCGGAGCGAGTGAACCGTGCGTGTACTGGCCTACGAGCTGCGCCGGCTGCGCGGCCTGCGCTCCACCTGGCTGCTCCTCACCGCCGTGCTGCTCTGCGACGCCGCGGTGGCCGCGGTGCTGGCCGCCCAGACTCCCGCCGGGCCGCTGGCCGGGTCGGCCGGCGTGCGGCTGCTGACGGCGACCGTGCCGCTGATCCCGCTGCCGTTCGCGGCGCTCGGCGCCGGGTTGCTGGGCGCGCTCTCCTACGGCCACGAGGTGCGCCACCCGGGGCTGGCGGCCTCGCAGGTGTCGTATCCGCGCCGGGTGCGGCTGCTGCTGGCCAAGCTGGTGGTGATCGCCCCGGTGGCCGGGCTGCTGGCGCTGGTCACCCTGCTGATCGACACCGTGGTCGTGCACTTCGCGCTCCCGGACGGGGTGGCGGTGGCCGCCTGGTCGGAGCCGGCCGCCCTGTCGGGCCGGGTGTCCGAGGCGCTCGCCTCGGCCGGCTTCAGCGGGCTCGCGGACCTGCCCGGGGCTTTCGCCCCCGCCGCGCTCGCGGCCGGCCAGGGGGTGCCCGCCGCCCTGCTGGCCTTCGTCCTGCTGGTGGTCGTGGCGGGCTGGACGGGGGTGCTGACGGCCTCGCTGACCCGCAGTGCCGCCGCGGGGGTGCTGCTGCTCTGCGCGCTGCCGCCGCTGCTGGAGTCCGGGGTGGCCCTGGTGCTCCGGCAGACCGGCACCGCCTGGCCGGCCCGCGCGACCGACCTGCTGCCGTTTCAGTCCGGCGTCGAGTGGGCGTACGGATGGGTGTACGGCGGGGACGACCGGGTTGCCGAGGGCGGTTCGGTGCTGACCGACCCGGCGCTGCTGGCAGCGGTCGCGGCGCCGGCGCTGGTGCTGCTGCTCGTCTCGCTCCTGGTCCAGGCCCGGCGGCGGGCGCTCTGAGGCGACGGGCGGGCGTGCGGGCCGGTCGGGCGCCCGCCCGCGCGGCTCCCGGCGGAGGCCGGTCGAAAGCCTCGCCGAGGGCCGGGAGGCCACCGGGAAGCCACCGGGAAGCCCCTCGCAAGGCCCGGACCGTCGCTGACGGTCTGCCAAGATCGACCAGCAGTGGCCGTAATGTGCGGTTCTTCCTGATAAGAAGTCAATTATCCAGTCACGGTCGATCACCCTTTCGTGTGCTTTTCACGAGAATTCTCAAGCTGCGCCCGCCGATCGCCGACAAAGGACTTGTGAGTACCCTTGCGCACCCCACCATGACCCCCGCCCGTTCCGCCGAAGGTGCCATCCCCGGCGCCGGCGACCTGGACCGCTTCTCGTACGCCGACCGGCCGACCCCGCCGGCGCCCCGCTGGGAGGGCGCCGAGTCGGATCTGGGCCGGGTCGGCCGCAAGACCACCAGCAGTCGTGGCCGAGGCCTGCACGGCCAGCTCGTGCAGCAGCTCGGTCAGATGATCGTCTCGGGCGACATCGGTGCCGACCGCCCGCTCGTCCCCGAGGAGATCGGCCAGCGCTTCGAGGTCTCCCGCACCGTCGTCCGCGAGTCGCTGCGCGTGCTGGAGGCGAAGGGCCTGGTCAGTGCCCGGCCGAACGTGGGCACCCGGGTCCGGCCGGTCGGCGACTGGAACCTGCTCGACCCGGACATCATCGAGTGGCGCGCCTTCGGCCCGCAGCGCGACGAGCAGCGCCGGGAGCTGTTCGAGCTCCGCTGGGCGATCGAGCCGCTGGCCGCCAGGCTCGCCGCGGGGCACGGCCGGGAGGACGTCCAGCAGCGGCTGGTCGAACTGATCGAGATCATGGGCCACGCCGCCGCCCAGGCCGACCTCTCCACGTTCTCGCGGGCCGACGCCGAGCTGCACGCCCTGGTCCTGCAGATGGCGGGGAACCGGATGCTGGAGCACCTCTCCGGGATCGTCTCCTGCGCCCTCCAGGTGTCGGGCGGCCCGCCCACCTCCTGCGAGCGCCCCTCGGAGGCCTCGGTCAGCCTGCACGCCCGGCTGGTGGACGCCCTCGGCACCGGCGACGGCACGGCGGGCGAGGCCGCGGTGCGGGCGCTGCTCACCGTCCACCCGGAGATCGAGCCGTCCGTCCCCGCTCCCCGGGAGCACTGAGTCGCCCACCCGGCGATCGAGCGGCCCCGCGAACTCCCGGCCCTCCGGCTGCACCGCACGGCGCAGCCGGAGGGCTTCTTCACGCCCGGGCCCGGCCGTCGGACGCCCGCTCCGCCGTGAATCGCTGTGATCCGCCGTGAACCGCCGTGATCCGCGGACTCCGCGGAATCCGCACGCCCTGCGGGAGCCGCCCCGGGCCGCGGTGGTCTGCCCATGCCAAGAGCTTGCTCGCGAGTGAGGGATGATGGAAGCCGGCCCCGGGCCGCGGGCGCCGAGTGGTGTGACCCGCGACACGAAGGCCATGCGTAACACTTGACGAGTAGCAGCGATGTGTCCTGAGCGGAAGCAGCTCCGGAATACCCCAACATGTCAGAATGCTGTGTTGGTCTGCGGCGCTGCTGCCGTCCTGCAAACCCAGTCCTCAAGCCCGAGTCGGTCGGAATCGACACCGCGCGTCCGACGCGCGATTTCCTTCCCCGCCCGCTCGGGCGGCCGGTACGGGTTCGAGTCCACTCATCGTCCGAGAGGTTGTTCGTGTCGGCCAGCACATCCCGTTCGCTTCCCCCCGAGATCGCCGAGTCCGCGGCTCTGCTGGCGCTCATCGAGCGGGGCAAGGCCCAGGGGCAGATCGCCGGTGACGACGTGCGCCAGGCGTTCGAGGCGGACCAGATCCCGGTCACCAAGTGGAAGAACGTCATGCGCAGCCTCAACCAGGTTCTGATTGAGGAGGGGGTGGACCTTATGGTCAGCGCGGCCGAGCCGGCCGGTGCCAAGCGCAAGAGCGTCGCTGCCAAGAGCCCCACCAAGCGCACTGCCACCAAGGCGGTCACCACCCGGAACCCGGCCGCTCCGGCGGCCCCGACCAAGCCCCCCGTGCGCATCGCGCCCGGCGCGACCATCTCCGTTCCGGCGGTCGCGGCCGCCGCGGCGTCGGTCGGCACGGTGTCCGCCGAGATCACCGAGGCGGGAGCCACGCTCTCCGCCGAGGCGAAGGCGCCTGCGGCGAAGAAGGCCGCCCCGGCGAAGAAGGCGGCCGCCAAGAAGACCGCCGCGCCGGCCAAGAAGACCGCTGCCAAGAAGACCGCCGCCGGTAAGGCGGGCAAGGGCGACGAGGAGATCGGCGGCGAGGAAGAGCTGATCGAGGACGTCGCGCTGCCCGGCGACAAGGCGGGCGAGGAGGCGGAGCCCGAGGAGGAGTCGCAGGGGTTCGTCCTCTCCGACGACGACGAGGACGACGCGCCTGCCCAGCAGGTCGCCGTCGCCGGTGCCACCGCCGACCCGGTCAAGGACTACCTGAAGCAGATCGGCAAGGTCCCGCTGCTCAACGCCGAGCAGGAGGTCGAGCTCGCCAAGCGCATCGAGGCCGGCCTGTTCGCCGAGGACAAGCTCTCGGCCGCCGACAAGCTGGCGCCGAAGCTCAAGCGCGAGCTGGAGATCATCGCCGAGGACGGCCGCCGCGCCAAGAACCACCTGCTGGAGGCCAACCTCCGCCTGGTGGTCTCGCTGGCCAAGCGCTACACCGGTCGCGGCATGCTCTTCCTGGACCTCATCCAGGAGGGCAACCTGGGCCTGATCCGTGCGGTCGAGAAGTTCGACTACACCAAGGGCTACAAGTTCTCCACCTACGCCACGTGGTGGATCCGCCAGGCGATCACCCGCGCGATGGCCGACCAGGCGCGCACCATCCGTATCCCGGTGCACATGGTCGAGGTCATCAACAAGCTGGCCCGCGTCCAGCGCCAGATGCTCCAGGACCTGGGCCGCGAGCCCACCCCGGAGGAGCTGGCCAAGGAACTCGACATGACCCCCGAGAAGGTCATCGAGGTCCAGAAGTACGGTCGCGAGCCCATTTCGCTGCACACCCCGCTGGGTGAGGACGGCGACAGCGAGTTCGGCGACCTGATCGAGGACTCCGAGGCGGTCGTGCCGGCCGACGCGGTCTCCTTCACCCTGCTCCAGGAGCAGCTGCACTCGGTGCTGGACACCCTGTCCGAGCGCGAGGCGGGCGTCGTCTCGATGCGCTTCGGTCTGACGGACGGTCAGCCGAAGACGCTGGACGAGATCGGCAAGGTGTACGGGGTCACCCGTGAGCGCATCCGCCAGATCGAGTCCAAGACCATGTCGAAGCTGCGCCACCCGTCGCGCTCCCAGGTGCTGCGCGACTACCTGGACTGATCCGCGACCGGCGGGACCGCCGCCGGACCACCCGGTCCGGCCGGGTCCGGCGATCCGCACCGTGAGAAGGCCCGGAGCACTGCGCTCCGGGCCTTCTCCGTGTCCGGCGTGACTCCGGGGCGGCGACCGGACGATAGAGCGACAGGGCGATAGGGCGCGTCAGCGTCCGGGTGGCTGTTGTCGCTCGTCCGGGTGGCGGTGCGGCGGTAACCGGTCGCGGACCGTAGCCGATCACCTACGCTGTGCCGGTTGCCCGCTACCGAGCCAACTGGAGACACGGTGCTGCCCAACCCGGATCGCGCGGACCTGCCGACCGTCGCCTCGCCCTCGGCGTGCCCGGCCGGCCGGCCGGTGCGTCGCCGCTACCGGGCGGCCGTCCTGGGCCTGCTCGCCGCAATGCCCGCGACGCTGGTCGCGTTCGGCCCGGCCGCACCGGCCGAGGCCCAGCGGCGGGTGATCGGCGGCGCCGTCGTGAGCACCGCCGACCACCCGTGGATGGTGGCGGTCGCCAGCCGCCAGCAGTTCGGCAACGGTCGCTCGGGGCAGTTCTGCGGCGGTGCGCTCGTCACTCCGACCAAGGTCGTGACGGCGGCGCACTGCTTCTACGACGAGGCCAAGGGCCGGCAGGTGGAGCGGCCGGGGCTGAAGGTCGTGGTGGGCCGGGACGACCTGCGCGGCTCGGCCGGCCGTGAGGTGCCCGTCGAGGCGGTCTGGATCCACCCCGACTACGCCTTCGCGGCCAACATGAACGATGTGGCGGTGCTCACGCTCACCGAGTCGCAGGGTGCCCGCCCGGTGATCGACCTGGTCGGCCAGGGGGACACCGAGCCGTACCGGGAGGGGAACCGGGCGCAGGTCTACGGCTGGGGGGACACCTCGGGCAAGGGCGACTACTCGCCCACGCTCCGTGGTGTCGACGTGTCGGTCATCCCCGACCGGACCTGTGCCCAGGCCTACCCGGGCGGGCCGGACGGGCACTTCGACGCCCGCGGCATGGTCTGCGCCGGTGCGGAGAAGGGCGGGAAGGACGCCTGCCAGGGGGACAGCGGTGGCCCGCTGGTCGTCGCCGGACGCCTTGCCGGGCTGGTCTCCTGGGGCACGGGCTGCGCGGAGGCGGCCCACCCGGGTGTCTACACCCGCGTCGCCGCGGTCGCCGACGCGGTACGCTCCGTCCTGTAGTCGCGCGGTCACGTTCTGACGTCGCGTCGCCCGGACCGCCGGGCGGCGCGGCGGCCCGTACGAAACCGCGGTGGGCCCGGCCGGATCGCAGCCGGTCCGATCGCGGCCGGAAACAGCAGAGCCGGACGACCGACCCCCGTCAGGGGACCCGCCGCCCGGCTCGCCGGTCGCGCGCGGTGCGCGGCCGGACACAGCTCGTTGGCCTGCTGCTGCTGTGGCGCCCGGTATCAGCGCTCTTCGTCGGCGGCCGTGGCGTTGGTGGTGCTGCTGAGCCGGCCGCTCTCGTCCTGTATCTCCACGGCGATCTTCTTGAGCTCGGGCTCGAACTTCCGGCCGTGGTGGGCACAGAAGAGCAGCTCTCCGCCGCTGGCGAGTACGACGCGCAGGTAGGCCTGGGCGCCGCAGCGGTCGCAGCGGTCAGCCGCGGTGAGCGGGCTCGCAGGGGTCAGAACAGTAGTCACGTCGCCTCTTCTCTAGCTCGACGAGCTGTCGTACCAGGGTCAACATCCAACCAGGCCGAAAACGTTCCCGCTCGTGGCTTTTCTTCTTTGAGGATTCTGCTGTGTTGATGAGGACGTGCCCCGGGGGCCGGTGGTTCATGCGTACCGAATCCCAGGATCCGCCTGTCCCTCGAACGCCCGATCGGGACGGGGTGCGAGGTCCGCGTAGCATAATCCTCTGCTGGGTTGGAGCATAAGCCCCGTCCTGGGCCCCGGTAGCCTGCATAACGGCAGTTCCGGAGCCTGCGCCCGGTCCCACGATCCGCCAGGACCGGTGGTACCGGGAGGAGATGGCGCTCCGGTGCGCGGAATCCGGCGCGGTGCGTGTTCGCGCAGCGCGTACAAGCTGCGCGGGACCGGCTCGTCGTGCTGTGACCCAGCGCAGGGGCGTGCACACGTGGCGGAGCTGTTGTCGGTGCGGTGTGCTGCACTGGCGGACGTTCCGGCTGTGCCCGGATGTGACCGATGAGACAGAACTTCACCGAGGAGAGTGCCGCGTGAGTGCCGAATCGACCGTGCCGTCCGCACTGCTGGCCGGGGACGACGGCTCCAACTACACCGCTCGGCACCTGCTCGTCCTGGAGGGCCTGGAGGCGGTTCGCAAGCGCCCCGGCATGTACATCGGCTCCACCGACAGCCGGGGCCTGATGCACTGCCTCTGGGAGATCATCGACAACTCGGTCGACGAGGCCCTCGGCGGCCACTGCGACCGCATCGACGTCGTCCTGCACGACGACTCCT
Source organism: Kitasatospora sp. NPDC001603 (assembly GCF_040298365.1). Classification (NCBI taxonomy): domain Bacteria; kingdom Bacillati; phylum Actinomycetota; class Actinomycetes; order Kitasatosporales; family Streptomycetaceae; genus Kitasatospora; species Kitasatospora sp. NPDC001603. Next base: position 43,830 of record NZ_JBEPAA010000051.1, on the reverse strand, counting down.
CGGTGGAGGTGCGCGACAACGGCCGCGGCATCCCGGTGGACGTCGAGCCCAAGACCGGGCTCTCCGGTGTCGAGGTCGTGATGACCAAGCTGCACGCCGGCGGCAAGTTCGGCGGCGGCTCCTACGCGGCCTCGGGCGGCCTGCACGGCGTGGGCGCGTCCGTCGTCAACGCCCTCTCGGCCCGGCTGGACGTGGAGGTGGACCGCGGCGGCCACACCCACGCGGTCAGCTTCCGCCGGGGCACCCCGGGCATCTTCACCGAGGGCGGCCCGGACGCCCCCTTCGAGCCCGCCAACGGCCTCAGCAAGGCCCGCAAGGTGCCGAAGACCCGCACCGGTACCCGGATCCGCTACTGGGCCGACCGGCAGATCTTCCTCAAGGACGCCCGGCTCTCCCTGGAGCACCTGCACAACCGGGCCCGGCAGACCGCCTTCCTCGTCCCCGGCCTCACCATCGTCGTCCGTGACGAGCGGCTGACCGAGAGCGACGTGGTCGAGGAGTCGACCTTCCACTACGACGGCGGCATCGCCGAGTTCTGCGAGTTCCTCGCGCCGGACAAGCCGGTCTGCGACGTGCTGCGGCTGCACGGCGAGGGCACCTTCAAGGAGACCGTCCCCGTCCTGGACGAGGTCGGCCACATGACGCCCACCGAGGTCACCCGCCACCTCGGCGTGGACATCGCGCTGCGCTGGGGCGCCGGCTACGACACCACCCTGCGCTCCTTCGTCAACATCATCGCCACCCCCAAGGGCGGCACCCACGTCACCGGCTTCGAGCGCTCGCTCGCCAAGACCGTCAACGAGGCACTGCGCGCCGCCAAGCTGCTGCGCGTCGCCGAGGACGACATCACCAAGGACGACGCCACCGAGGGCCTCACCGCCGTGGTCACCGTCCGGCTCGCGGAGCCGCAGTTCGAGGGCCAGACCAAGGAGGTGCTGGGCACCTCGGCGGCCAACCGGATCGTCGCCGCGGTGGTCGCCAAGGAGCTCAAGGCCTTCCTGACCTCCGCCAAGAAGGACGAGAAGGTCCAGGCCAGGGCCGTCCTGGACAAGGTCGTCGCGGCCGCCCGCACCCGGGTCGCCGCCCGCCAGCACAAGGAGGCCCAGCGCCGGAAGACCGCGCTGGAGACCAGCTCGCTGCCGGCCAAGCTGGCCGACTGCCGCAGTGACGACGTCGAGCGCAGCGAACTCTTCATCGTCGAGGGGGACTCCGCGCTCGGGACCGCCAAGCTGGCCCGCAACTCGGAGTTCCAGGCGCTGCTGCCGATCCGCGGCAAGATCCTCAACGTGCAGAAGGCGTCCGTGAGCGACATGCTCAAGAACACCGAGTGCGCCGCGATCATCCAGGTGATAGGGGCCGGTTCGGGCCGCACCTTCGACATCGACCAGGCCCGTTACGGCCGGGTCATCTTCATGGCCGACGCCGATGTCGACGGCTCGCACATCCGCTGCCTGCTGCTGACGCTCTTTCAGCGCTACATGCGGCCCATGGTCGAGCAGGGCCGGGTCTTCGCCGCCGTCCCGCCGCTGCACCGGATCGAGCTCACCAACCCCAAGCGGGGCCAGGACAAGTACCACTACACCTACTCCGACGCCGAGCTGCGCTCCACCCTGCTGGAGTTCCAGCGCAAGAACATGCGCTGGAAGGACCCGGTCCAGCGGTACAAGGGCCTCGGTGAGATGGACGCCGACCAGCTGGCCGAGACCACCATGGACCCGCGCCACCGCACCCTGCGCCGGATCAACCTGGGCGACCTGGAGCAGGCCGAGAAGATCTTCGACCTGCTGATGGGCAACGACGTCGCCCCCCGCAAGGAGTTCATCGTCGACTCGGCGGCCACCCTGGACCGCTCGCGCATCGACGCCTGAGCGCACCGCCGCACGGCGGGGGCCCTCCACCCTCGGGTGGAGGGCCCCCGCCGTGCCGGCTCCACCCCCGGTCCACCCCGGCGCCGATCAGCGGGGGGCGCCGGATCCGTAGCGTCGGAGAGGTCAGCAAGCCCTCCTGTCGCAACGGAGAATCCGATGACCGGCCTCGTCAACGTCCTCGTGATCATCGCGGTGGTCGCCCTGGTGGTCCGCCGCCAGCTGAGCCCGCAGCGCCTCGACACCGAGCGCCGGTTCTGGGTGCTGCCGCTGGTCCTCGCCGTGCTCGCGCTGCGCGACCCGGGCCTGGTCGACGGTGCCCACCGGGCCCTCTCGATCGGGCTGACCGCCGCCTCGCTGCTGGTGGTGCTGGCGATGGGCTGCGTCTGGGGCTGGACCGTCCGGATCTGGCGCGGCGAGGACGGCGCGCTCTGGACCCGCGCCACCAAGGCCACCGGGGCGGCCTGGGCCGGCATGATCGTCGTCCGGATCGGTCTGTACGGACTGGGCGCGGCGCTGCACGTCCACCAGAGCGGCAGCGCGCTGATGCTCGGGCTCGCGGCGCTGCTGGTGGTCCGGACCGTCGTGGTGAACTGGAGGGCGCGGGAGCTGGCGACGCCGTACCGCGCCGGCGTGGCCGGCTGACCGGTCGGCCCGCGCGTGACCACACCGAGGAGAGGGAGGCCCGTGCCCGGGTGGAGCTGGACCGGCTGGCCGGCCCGCGAGGGGCCGGAGAGGGACACGGAGAGCCCGGCCCGGCGGGTCCTGACGCTGATCGGCCGGACGGTCCTGCTCGTCACCCTGGGCTGGGGGACGTTCTCCCGCGGCGGGTACACCGGCTGGGCGGTGGCCGCGGCGGCGGCCGGGCTGGCCGCGGTGGTCCTGCTGACGGCCGCCTTCCTGCGGGCCGCCCGCGCGCAGCTGCTGCGGCCCGCGCTCGCCCTGGCCGCCGCCCTGATCGGCACCGCCTGGGTCGCCGAGTGGGGGAGGGCCCACCTGCTGGCCGACTTCGTCTGGGGCGGGCTGGCCCTGACCGCGCTGGTCCGGCTGCCCGCCTGCGCCGCGCTGGCCACGGCGGCGGCCGCGTTCGGCAGTTACACGGCCGCCAGCTGGGAGAGCTGGCTGGGGATCCTCGCCACGGTGGGCGGGCTCACCCTGCTCGGCTACCTGCTGCGGATGGACGGCGAGGCACGTGGCACCGCCCGGCGGCTGCTGGCCCAGGAACGGGCCGCGCGGGCCGCCGAGGCGGAGAGCGCGGCGCTCGCCGAGCGGGCCAGGATCGCCCGCGAGATCCACGACGTCCTGGCCCACAGCCTCTCCGCGCAGCTCGTCCACCTGGAGGCGGCCCGGCTGATGCTGGACGCGGGCACCGACCGGGAGCAGGTCCGCGAACGGGTGGTGGCGGCGCGGCGGATGGCGCAGGACGGCCTGGCGGAGACCCGGCAGGCGCTCTCCGCGCTGCGCGGCGAGTTCACCCCGGTCGGCGAGTTCCTGGTGGAGCTGACCGGGCGCGAGCGGGCGGCGTTCACCGTCACCGGGACCCCGCGCCCGCTCCCCGCCGAAGCGGGGCTCGCGGTCCGGCGCACAGCGCAGGAGGCCCTGACCAACGTGCGCAAACACGCCCCCGGCGCACGCTGCGCGCTGGAACTGCGCTACCTGCCCGGCGCGGTGGAGCTGGAGGTGCGCAACACCCGCCCGGGCCGCGGCGAATCGGCCGGTGGGCTGGCGGCCACCGGCAGCGGGTACGGTCTGCTGGGGATGCGCGAACGCGCGGAACTGCTCGGCGGCACCCTGCTGGCGGGCCCGGACGAGGGAGGGTGGCGCGTGCTGTTGCGGGTGCCGGTGTGACCGGGGCGGATCCGACCAGGGTGCTGGTCGCGGACGACCAGACGGTGGTGCGCGAGGGCATCGTGATGCTGCTCGGCCTGTTGCCGGGCATCGAGGTGGTGGGCGCCGCCGCCGACGGCGAGGAGGCCGTCGAGCTGGTCGAGCGGCACCGCCCGGACGTCGTCCTGATGGACCTGCGGATGCCGCGCTGCGACGGGGTCGAGGCCACCCGCCGGATCCGGGCGGCGCACCCGGAGACCGAGGTCGTCGTGCTGACCACCTACGCCGACGACGAGTCGCTCTTCCCCGCGCTGCAGGCCGGGGCGCGCGGCTACCTCACCAAGGACGCCGGCGGCGACGAGATCGCCCGGGCCATCGCGGACGTCCGCTCGGGCGCCGCCGGGCTCTCGCCGCAGGTGCAGCTGCGCCTGCTGGAGCGGCTGGCGGGCGGTGCGCAGCAGGCCACCGCGCCGGGCGGGTGGGACGCGTCGCACGGCGGCGGGCGTGGCGGTGGCGGCGGCGGTGGCGGTGGCGGTGGCGGCGGTGCGGGCCGGTCCGGTCCGGCCGGGCCCGGAGCGGGGCGCCCGGCGGAGCTGCCGGACGGGCTGACCGCCCGCGAGGCCGAGGTGCTGGCACTGATCGCGGAGGGCCTCTCCAACACCGAGATCGCCCGTCGGCTGTTCGTCAGCCCGGCCACCGTGAAGACGCACATCAACAATCTGTTCGCCAAGACCGGGGTGCGGGACCGCGCCCAGGCGGTCGCGTACGCCTTTCGCCACGGGTTCACCGGTACGCAGCAGTAGTCGGATGAGCACCTGTCGGATCATCGATCACCTCATCGAGTGAACGTATCTGCAATGGGAGTTGGCGGGCTCCGCGGGCCTCCATCATGGGTTCGGTCAGAGCCCCGCCGGTCCAGGAGCAGTAGTGCCACAGCAGCAGACGAGCAGCCCCGGACAGGGGCAGCGATTCGACTGGTGGGCCGCTCCCGCCGCGGCCCCCCAGCCCGACCGGCCCGCGCCGCCGGCCCCCGCCGTGCCGCCGCCGGCACCACCGGTGCCGTCCGCGCCGCCCGCGGCCCGGATGGAGGCCGCCCCGCCGGCCCGGCCGCTCGCGCCGGCTCCCGTGCCGCCGGTCGAGGCCCCGTCGGCCGTCGACAGCAGCGAGGTGTACCGCGCCGTCCAGGGCAGCGACGCGTTCCAGGAGATCAAGCGCAGCTACCGGGCCTTCGTCCTCCCGGTCAGCGGGGCGTTCCTCGGCTGGTACCTGCTGTACGTCGCCGCCCAGGCCGGCGCGCCCGGGCTGATGCGCAGCCAGGTCGCCGGCCCGGTCAACGTGGCCTGGCTGCTCGGCCTGCTGCAGTTCGCCTCGACCTTCCTGCTCACCTGGCTCTACGCCCGCAACGCCCGCACCAAGCGGGACCGGGCCGCGCTGGGCCTGCGCTGGGACACCCAGGACCAGCTGCGATGAGGACCGCGACCCCGCCTCCCGTCGCCCCCGCCGGCGACCACCACGACCTGGCCATCGTGCTCTTCGCCGTCATCGTCCTGGTCACCCTGGGCATCACCCTCTGGGTGGGCCGCCGGGGCAGCGCCGCCGAGGACTTCTACGCCGGCGGCCGTGACTTCACCCCGCTGCAGAACGGCTTCGCGCTCTCCGGCGACTACCTCTCCGCCGCCTCCTTCCTCGGCGTCGCCGGGCTGATCGCGCTGTACGGCTACGACGGCGTGCTCTACAGCATCGGCTTCCTGGTCGCCTGGCTGGTGGTGCTGATGCTGGTCGCCGAGCTGGTCCGCAACGCCGGCCGGTACACCCTGGCCGACGTGCTGGCGCTGCGCCTGCGGCGGCGCAAGGTCCGGGCGGCGGCCGGCGGCGCCAGCGTCGTCGTCACCCTGCTCTACCTGGTCGCCCAGATGGTCGGCGCGGGCAGCCTGGTCGCCCTGCTGCTCGGCACCAGCAGCACCCAGGCCCGGACCTGGACCATCGTGGCGGTGGGCGGTCTGATGATCGTCTACGTCACGGTCGGCGGGATGCGAGCCACCACCTGGATCCAGATCGTCAAGGCCTTCCTGCTGATCGCGGGCTCGGTGCTGCTCACCGTGCTGCTGATGGTCCGCTTCCACGGGGACGTCGGTGAGCTGATGCGGCAGGCCGCCCAGCACAGCGGCGCCGGGCAGCGGTACCTGGAGCCGGGGCTCAAGTACGGGGCGAGCTTCACCAGCCGACTGGACTTCTTCAGCCTCGGCCTCGCCCTGGTGCTGGGCACCGCGGGCCTGCCGCACATCCTGTCCCGCTTCTACACGGTGCCCACCGCCCGGGCCGCCCGGCGCTCGACGATGTGGGCGATCGGGCTGGTCGGCGGCTTCTACCTGATGGCCATCGCGCTCGGCCTGGGCGCCACCGCGCTGGTCGGCTCGGCGGAGGTCCGGCACGCCAACGCGGCGGGGAACACGGCCGTCCCGCTGCTGGCCCTCGTCCTCGGCGGCGGCAACGGCAGCACCGGCGGGGTGGTGCTGTTCGCGCTGATCTCGGCGATCGCCTTCGCCACCATCCTGGCCGTGGTCGCCGGGCTGACGCTCGCCTCCTCGGCCGCGTTCGCCCACGACATCTGGGCGGGCGCCTGGCGGGGGCGCCCGCGCCGTCGGCGGGGCGGCGTGCCGGCCTCCCGGCGGGCCCGCCGGGAGGCCTCCGAGCGCGAGGAGGTCGGCGTCGCCCGGATCGCGGCGGTGGGGATCGGGGCGGTCGCGATCGCGCTCAGCCTCTTCGCCCAGCAGCTGAACGTGGCCTTCCTGGTCGGCCTGGCCTTCGCCGTCGCCGCCTCGGCCAACCTGCCGGTGCTGCTGTACACGCTGTTCTGGCGGCGGTTCACCCCGCGCGGCGCGGTCTGGTCGGTGTACGGCGGGCTGATCCCGGCGATCGTCCTGGTGACCTTCTCGCCGGTGGTCTCCGGCACCAAGGTGGCGCTCTTCCCGGGGGTGGACTTCCACTGGTTCCCGCTGGAGAACCCGGGCATCGTCTCCATCCCGCTGGGCTTCCTGGCCGGCTGGATCGGCACCCTCACCTCGCCCGAGCCGGCCGACGCGGACCGCTACGCCGAGCTGGAGGTCCGCTCCCTCACCGGAGCCGGCGCGGCCTGAGCGGCGGCGGGCGCCGCGCGGCGCGCACGGAACCCCGACGGGCCCGGGACCCGTCGGGGTTCCGCCGTGAACGGCGGCGTTCGGCCCGGGGCGGCCCTCAGGCCCGGACGGCCAGCACGTAGCGGTGCTCGGGCCGCCCGGTGTCGCCGTACCGCAGGGTGAGCCGCAGCCGGCTGTCCCGCTCCAGCTGCTTGAGGTAGCGCTGCGCGGTGGAGCGGCTCAGCCCGGTGGCGTCCGCGACCTCCTGGGCGCAGAGCGGGCGGCCGGCGCGGCGGAGCACACCGAGCACCAGGTCGGTGGTGGGCGCCGAGTGGCCCTTGGGCAGGGCGGCCGCGGGGGCCGCCGTGCCGCGCAGGGTGGCGAAGAGCCGGTCCACCTCGTCCTGGCCCGCCTCGCGCGCGGCCGGTCCGGCCAGCGCGTGCCGCAGCTGCGCGTAGGCGACCAGCTTCTCCCGCAGCCCCGCGAAGCTGAACGGCTTGACCAGGTACTGCAGGGCGCCGTGCTGCATCGCGGCGTGCACCGTGGAGACGTCCCGGGCGGCCGTCACCATCATCACGTCGCACGCCACCTGCCGTTCGCGCAGGCGCCGCACCAGGGCGAGGCCGGTCTCGTCCGGCAGGTGGTGGTCGAGCAGCAGCAGGTCCACCGGGCGGCGCTCCAGCGCGGCGAGCGCCTGACCGGCCGAGTGCGCGGTGCCGGTGACCCGGAAGCCGGGCACCTTGGCCACGTACGCGGCGTGCACGTCGGCGACCCGGAAGTCGTCGTCCACCACGAGTACGTCGATCATCGGGCCTCCACGAGCGGTGCGGGGACGGGCGGTGCGGGGACGGGCGGTGCGGGGAGGGGCGCGGCCGGGGGGTCGTCGTGCAGGGCCTCGGGGAGCTCGACGGTGAACCGGGCGCCGCCGAGCGGCCCGGTGTCGAGCACGATCCGGCCACCGGTCCGTTCGACCAGCCGCCGCACCATCGCCAGCCCCAGCCCGCGCGGCCGGTGCGCGGGCGCGTCCTTGCTGGTCCACCCCTCCTCGAAGACCCGCTCGCGCAGGGCCGCCGGCACCCCCGGCCCGCTGTCCGCGACCTCGGCCAGCAGGGTGGACCCGGCCGCCGCCAGGGTCACCGCCACCTGACCGCCGCCGCCCGGAGCCACCGCGTCGACGGCGTTGTCGATCAGGTTGCCGAGCACCGTGACCAGCGCCCGGGTGTCCACCACCGCGTCCGGCAGGTGCGCCGCCGGGGCGACCGCCAGCCGGACGCCGCGCTCGGCCGCGACCGCCGCCTTGCCGGCCAGCAGCGCCGCGACGTGCGGGTCCCGCACCCGCTCGCCGATCCGGGCCACCGCCGCCGCGTGCGAGCCCGACTGCTCGGAGATGAACGCCACCGCCTGGTCGTGGCGGCCGAGCTCCAGCAGGCCGAGCAGGGTGTGCATCCGGTTGGCGTGCTCGTGGTCCTGGGCCCGCAGGGCCTCGGTGAGGCTGCGGGTGGTGTCCAGCTCACGGACCAGGGACTCCAGCTCGGTGCGGTCGCGCAGGGTGACCACCGCGCCGCCCTCGGCCGTCGCCATCCGGTTCACCACCAGCACCCGGTCGTCCCGGACGGCCGGCAGGTCGGCGCCGGTGATCCGCCCGGCCAGCACGTCGGCCAGTCGGCCCGGCGGCAGCACCTCGTCGATCGGCCGCCCGGCGAACTCCTCGGGGAGGCCGAGCAGCCGCCCCGCCTCGTCGTTGGCGAGCCGGATCCGGCCCCGTTCGTCCAGCGCCACCATGCCCTCCCGGATGCCGTGCAGCATCGCCTCCCGCTCCACCAGCAGCGCCGAGATGTCGGCCAGCGCGATGTTGTGGGTGCGGCGCTTCAGCCGGCGGGCCAGCGCCAGCGTGGCGACGGTGCCGGCGGTCAGCCCGGCGCCCGCGCAGAGCAGGATGCCGGTGAGCATCTTCAGCAGCCGCCGACGGATCGAGTCGTCGCTGATGCCCACCGAGACCTCGCCGACGATCCGCCCGTCGGCGACCCGCAGCGGGACCTTGCCGCGCGCGGTACGGCCCAGGGTGCCCTCCTGGATGGCGGTGACGCTGCGCCCGGCGAGGGCGGGCTCGGGATCGGTGGAGACCCGCTGGCCGATCCGGCCGGGATCGGTGTGCGAGAGCCTGATGCCGTCCAGGTCGGTGACCACGACGAAGCTGGCGCCGGTGGCCGTCCGGATCTGCTCGGCGTTGCGCTGGGCGGTGGCGGCGTCGCGGACCTCGGCGGCCCGGGCGATCGTCTCGTCGCCGGCGGTGGCCTGGGCGATGGACAGCGCGCGCTGCATCGCGTCGTGGTCCAGTTCGGCGCTGACCGGTGCCAGGAACAGGCCGGCGGTGAGGACGGTGACGCCGACGGTCACCACGGTCTGGCTCAGCAGCAGCTGGGCGAAGACCCGGCGGGGCCAGTGGGGGTGTTTCATCCGGGCCTCCTCTCGGGGGCGTCCGACCGGCCGCGGTCGACGGGCGAGGGGGATCAGGGCGGGGCGGGGGGATTGGGGGATCGGGCGGGGCGGATCGGGCAGATCGGGCGGAACCGGGTGGGTGGCGGGTCGGTGGTCGGCACACCCTATGTTTCCGGGGTGGTTCTGTCAGCCGTGCCCCCGCTGTTGTAGCGGAAGCAAAACGAGCAGAACAGCCCTCAACGCGGAGAACCCGCAGTTCGCCGAGAAGTCTCCCGCCGCCGCCCCCGCCGCTCCTAGCCTCCCGGGGCAAGCACAGAGCACCCCGGGAGGTTCCATGAGCACAACCCCGGCGACCGGGCCGGCGCCGGCCCCGGCGATCGAGTTGACCGGCGCCACCAAGCGGTTCCGCACCCCGTCCGGCGCCCTGCACACCGCCGTCCGCGACCTCGACCTGACCGTCGCGCAGGGCGAGTTCGTCGCCGTCGTCGGCCCCACCGGCTGCGGCAAGTCCACCACGCTGACCCTGGTCAGCGGCCTGGAGGAGCCCACCGAGGGCGAGGTCCGGGTGTACGGCCGGCCGGTCGACGGCATCGACCGGAAGGTCGGCTTCGTGTTCCAGCAGGACGCCGTCTTCCCCTGGCGGACCGTGCTGTCCAACGTCACGGCCGGCCCGCGCTTCCGCGGCGTGCCGGCCACCGAGGCCAGGGAGCGGGCCCGCGACTGGCTGGCCCGGGTGGGCCTCGGCGACTTCGAGGACCGCTACCCGCACCAGCTGTCCGGCGGTATGCGCAAGCGCGTCGCGCTCGCCCAGACCTTCGTCAACGACCCCGGCATCCTGCTGATGGACGAGCCGTTCTCGGCGCTGGACGTGCAGACCCGCGCCCTGATGTCCGACCAGCTGCTGGAGTTGTGGGCCGGCACCGGGTCGTCCGTGGTCTTCGTGACCCACGACCTGGACGAGGCGATCGCGCTGGCCGACCGGGTCGTGGTGATGACGGCTGGCCCGGCCACCGTCAAGGAGGTCTTCACCGTCGACCTGCCCCGCCCGCGCACCGTGGAGGCGGTCCGGCTGGAGCCGAGGTTCGTCGAGTTGTACCGGGAGATCTGGGCGTCGCTCGGCGAAGAGGTGCGCATCACCCGGGAGAGAGGAGCGGGTCGTGCCGCTTGAGACCGCGCCGGCCGTCGCCGGAAAGGCCCCGGTGGCCACCGCCACCAGGACGGAAGCCCGCGAACGAGCCGCCCGCAGGCGAAGGCTGGGCATCTACGGAGCCCGGATCGCGGTGCTGGTGGCCTTCCTCGGACTCTGGGAGCTGTGCGCCCGCACCGAGGTCGTCGATCCGTTCAACTTCTCCCAGCCGACGAGGATCTGGGACCAGATCTGGCAGTGGATCACCCACGGCACGGCCCAGGGCTCGCTCGGCGAGCAGATCGGCTACACCCTCTACGAGGCCCTCACCGGCTGGGTGATCGGTGTCACCGGAGGCGTGCTGCTGGGCATCGCCCTCGGCCGGATCCGCTTCCTGGCCGACGTGTTCGGGCCCTACATCAAGGTGCTGAACGCCATCCCGCGCATCGTGCTGGCCCCGATCTTCCTGATCTGGTTCGGCCTCGGCCCGGCCTCCAAGGTGGCCTCGGCGGTGGTGCTGGTGTTCTTCCCGGTCTTCTTCAACGCCTTCCAGGGCGCCCGCGAGGTCGACCGCAACCTGGTCGCCAACGCCCGCATCCTGGGCGCCGACAACCGGCGGGTCACCCTTCAGGTGGTCATCCCCGCCGCCACCACGTGGATCTTCACCAGCCTCCACGTCAGCTTCGGCTTCGCGCTGATCGGCGCCATCGTCGGCGAGTACATCGGCGCCACCAAGGGCCTCGGCCTGCTGGTCGCCGCGGCCCAGGGCACCTTCAACGCGGCCGGCGTGTACGCCGCGATGACCATCCTCGCCGTCGTCGCGCTGTTCACCGAGGGGCTGCTGACCTTCGCCGAGAAGAAGCTGTTCCGCTGGAAGCCCGCCGACTCCGGCGACGGCCGCTGAACCCCACCCCGTTCCACCGCAGAGAGGCACCCCCACCCATGCGCCCGAACCCGACCGGCAGAGCTGCCGCCGCCGCCCTCGCCGCCGTCCTGCTGTTCCCGCTCGCCGCCTGCGCCAACGACGCCGCCTCCGTCTCCCACAGCGGAGCCGCCCCGGCCGGGCAGAAGGTCGACGGCCCCAAGGTCAAGATCATGGTCGGCGGCCTGGACAAGGTCATCTACCTGCCCGCCATGCTCACCCAGCGCCTCGGGTTCTTCGCCGAGGCCGGCGTCAACGTCGAGCTGCTGAGCGAACCGGCCGGCGTCAACGCCACCACCGCGCTGCTCGCCGGGGACGTCCAGGGCGCGGTCGGCTTCTACGACCACACCATCGACCTCCAGGCGAAGGGCAAGAACGTCGAGTCGGTCGTGCAGTTCTCCCAGGCACCGGGCGAGGTCGAGATCGTCTCCGCCAAGCAGGCCGACGCCATCACCTCGGGCGCCGACTTCAAGGGCAGGAAGCTCGGCGTCACCAGCATCGGCTCCTCCACGGACTTCCTCACCAAGTACCTCGCCGTCAAGAACGGCACCGCGGTCAGCGAGTTCAGCCCGATAGCGGTAGGCGCCGGCCAGACCTTCATCGCCGCGCTCCAGCAGGGCAGCATCGACGCCGGCATGACCACCGACCCGACCGTGGCCGCCGTTCTCGACAAGGGCCTCGGCAAGATCCTCTACGACATGCGGACCCCCGAGGGCTCGCGCGCCGCACTCGGCGGGCTCTACCCCTCGTCCTCGCTCTACATGAGCTCCGAGTGGGTGGAGAAGAACAAGGACACCACCCAGAAGCTCGCCAACGCCTTCGTCAGGACGTTGAAGTGGATGGCCGCGCACACCCCGGCGGAGATCGCCGAGAAGATGCCCGCGGACTACGCGCAGGGCGGCGCCGAGCAGTACGCGGCGGCGATCGGGGCGACCCTGCCGATGTTCACCACGGACGGGGTGATGCCCGCCGACGGGCCGAAGACCGTCCTCGCGGTGCTCGCCGCCTTCCACCCGGACGTCAAGGGCAAGGAGGGCTCCATCGACCTGGCCCGCACCTACACCACGGAGTTCGTCGGCAAGGCCGCCACGGGCTGACCCCGCGCCGGCGGTCCCGCGCCCACCCCCACGGGCGCGGGGCCGTCACCGTTCCTGGACCGACAGCGCCCGGACCGCCGCCACGTCCATCCGCGACGGCGTGCCCGCCGCCTTGCCGCAGCTCTCCGGGCGGGCCGGCTCGCTCGCGCCCTCGACCACGTCCACCTCCCAGGCCCGGCCGTCCCGGTGCCGCACGGTCACCAGCCAGCGCCCCGCGCCGGCGGAGCGCTGGCTCAGGGTCAGCGCGTCCACCTCGGTCTCGCCGGTGGCCAGCCGGACGGCGTGGTCGGCCGCCTGGCCCGGGCGCTCCCAGCCCGAGCAGCCCCGCGACCACTCCGGCACCATGTGCCCGGACGCCGTCGCCGCCAGCACCTCCTTGGCGCTCTCCGCCGTCAGCCGCCCGTAGGCGAAGCCGTACGGCAGCACCAGCATGGTGGGGGAGAAGCGGTGCCCGCCCAGGTGGGTCACCTCCCACACCTCGCTGTGCCCGGCCGCCGTCAGCTGGGCGGCCAGCGGCCGGCCCAGCAGCGCGCAGCAGCGGTCCCGTCGGCCGTTGGTGCACACCAGGGCCACCGGTCCGCCGACGTGCTCCGCGCCGAACCCGCCGTGCTCGCCCGCCCCCAGCGCCCCGAAGTCCAGCCCGAGCAGCTCCGCGGGGTCCGTGACCGCCCCCCGGCGCACCCAGCCGCGACCCGGCACGGTGTGCGCGAGGAACACCTCGTGCCGCGCGGTCGGCAGGCAGTCGGCGTGCCGGCCAGGCCGCCGGATCAGCGCCACCCGCACGCCCGTCCCCGCGGCGGCCGCCTCCAGGGCCCGCCCCACCGCGGCGTCCAGATGGCTCTCCGCGAGCGCCTTCGCGCCCCACGGCCCGGTCTGCTCGATCAGCAGCCAGGTGGTGGCGGTGGCCGCCGTGGCGGCCAGCGGCTCCGACAGTTCACGCGACACGGTCGCACAGGTGCTCACGCAGGCAAGGCTACCCTTGGCCCCTCGGGCCACCGGGGCTTGGCACCCGCTTGGCCCCCTCGGCTCCCGGGGCCCCCGGGCTCCCCGTACGCGGCTCCTGCGACCCGGCCCGGACGCGCGAGAGGGGCGCCGGACTCCGGCACCCCTCCCACGACCTGCGGCCGGCCGCTGTTACACCGGGCCGCCGTTACGCCGTTCCGCCCTTACACCGGGCCGCCGTTACACCGTTCCGCCCTTACACCGGGCCGGCCACCACACCGATTGGCGCCGTCACCGGCGTGCCCGACCCGTCACGACGCGGGTCGCGCTCCGGCAGGTCGACCGGAGCCCCCTTGGCGCCGGCCGCGCGGGCCGGCGCGGCACCCGCCCAGGCGAAGGACAGCACGTCCTCGCCGCGCAGGAACCGCTGGCAGCGCACACCACCGGTGGCCCGGCCCTTGCGCGGGTACTGCTCGAACGGCGTGACCTTCCAGGAGCTCTGCTCCTCGCCCGTCAGCGTGCCCGAGGCACCGGCCACCGAGACCACCACCGCGTCCACGGCCGGGTCCACGGCGGTGAAGGAGAGCACCCGGGCGCCGTCCGACAGCTTGATCCCGGCCATGCCGCCCGCCGGTCGGCCCTGCGGGCGCACCTGGCCCGCCGGGTAGCGCAGCAGCTGGGCGTCGGAGGCGATGAAGACCAGGTCCTCCTCGCCGGTGCGCAGCTCGACCGCGCCGACCACCTCGTCACCCTCCTTGAGGGCGATCACCTCGAACTCGTCCTTGTTCGCCGGCCACTCCGGCACCACCCGCTTCACCACACCCTGCGCCGTGCCCAGCGCCAGACCCGGCGAGGACTCGTCCAGCGTGGTCAGCGCCAGCGCCCGCTCGCCCGTCTCCAGCCGCAGGAACTCGCCCACCGCGGCGCCGCCCGCCAGCGTCGGCGACGGCGTCGGCGGCAGCGCCGGCAGGTCGATCACCGGCAGTCGCAGCACCCGGCCCGCCGACGTCACCACACCGATGTCCGCCCGCGCCGTGGCCGGCACCGCCGAAACGATCACATCGTGCTTGGAGCGCTTCTCCGACACCTCGAACGGCTCGCCGTCCGCCGTCCGCGCCAGCAGGCCCGTCGAGGAGAGCAGCACCCGGCACGGGTCGTCCGCCACCTCCAGCGGAACGGACAGCGCCGCCGACGGGGCCGCGCCCGCCTCCAGCAGCACCGTCCGCCGCTCGGTGCCGAACTGCTTCGACACCGCGGCCAGTTCGCCCGACACGACGTTGCGCAGCCGGGTGTCCGACTCCAGGATCTCGGTCAGCTCCGCGATCTCGGAGTTGAGCTTCGCCTGCTCCTCCTCCAGCTCCACCCGGTCGAACCGGGTCAGCCGGCGCAGCGGCGTGTCCAGGATGTACGCGGTCTGCGTCTCCGACAGCGAGAAGCGCTCCATCAGGCGCTCCTTCGCCCGCGCCGCGTTGTCGCTCGACCGGATGATCGCGATGACCTCGTCGATGTCGATCAGGGCCACCAGCAGGCCCTCGACCAGGTGCAGCCGCTCCTGGCGCTTGCGCCGACGGAACTCGCTGCGCCGGCGCACCACCTCGAAGCGGTGGTCGACGTAGACCTCCAGCAGCTCCTTCAGACCCAGCGTCAGCGGCTGGCCGTCCACCAGGGCCACGTTGTTGATGCCGAAGGTCTCCTCCATCGGCGTCAGCTTGTAGAGCTGCTCCAGCAGCGCCTCCGGCACGAAGCCGTTCTTCACCTCGATCACCAGCCGCAGCCCGTGCTCGCGGTCGGTGAGGTCCTTGACGTCCGCGATGCCCTGCAGCTTCTTCGCGTTGACCAGGTCCTTGATCTTCGAGATGACCTTCTCCGGGCCGACGTTGTACGGCAGCTCGGTGACCACGATGCCCTTGCGGCGGGCCGTCACGCTCTCGATCGTCGTCGTCGCACGGATCTTGAAGGTGCCGCGGCCCGACTCGTACGCGTCCCGGATGCCCGACAGGCCGACGATCCGGCCGCCGGTCGGGAGGTCCGGCCCGGGCACGAACCGCATCAGCGTGTCCAGGTCGGCGTTCGGGTGCTTGATCAGGTGCCGGGCCGCCGCCACCACCTCGGACAGGTTGTGCGGCGGCATGTTGGTCGCCATCCCGACCGCGATCCCCGTCGCGCCGTTCACCAGCAGGTTCGGGAACGCGGCCGGCAGCGCCAGCGGCTCCTGCTCGCTGCCGTCGTAGTTCGGGCCGAAGTCGACGGTGTCCTCGTGGATCGACTCCACCATCGCCATCGAAGCCGCCGTCAACCGCGACTCGGTGTACCGCATCGCGGCCGGCGGGTCGTCGTTGCCCAGCGAACCGAAGTTCCCGTGCCCGTCGATCAGCGGCAGCCGCATCGAGAACGGCTGCGCCATCCGGACGACCGAGTCGTAGATCGACGCGTCACCGTGCGGGTGCAGCCGGCCCATCACCTCGCCCACCACGCGGGCGCACTTCACGTGCGCGCGGTCCGGCCGCAGGCCCATCTCGTTGGCCTGGTACAGGATCCGCCGGTGCACCGGCTTCAGGCCGTCCCGTGCGTCGGGCAGCGCACGCGAGTAGATCACCGAGTAGGCGTACTCCAGGAAGGAGCCCTGCATCTCGTCCACGACGTCGACGTCGAGGATCCGCTCCTCGAAATCTCCGGGCGGCGGGGTCTGCGAACTGCGGCGGGCCATCGCGGCGGGGCTCCCTTACGTCTCGCTTGCGTCTCGTCGTCGTCAGTCGTCGTCTGCGTCTGCCGTCGTGTGCTGTCCTCGTCGGCTGTCGTCAACAGGGCCCAGCGCCCCCATTGTGGACCCTCGCGCCGACACTCCGAGCCAGCGCCCCTCTTCCGCCCCTGGCGAACGCCCGGTCCGCGCGGACACATCCGAGCCCTCCCCGCGTTGCACCACAATGGGGGACGCCACACGAACCCCCGACATCGACGACGGGAAGGACCCGAGCGCATGGCCAACCCGGCCCCCGCATCCGCCTCCACCGGAGGAACTGGCGCTGCCATCGCCATCACCGAGCACCGCCTGGCCAACGGCCTGCGCGTCGTCCTCTCCGAGGACCACCTCACCCCGGTCGCCGCCGTCTGCCTCTGGTACGACGTGGGCTCCCGCCACGAGGTGAAGGGCCGTACCGGTCTGGCCCACCTGTTCGAGCACCTCATGTTCCAGGGCTCCGCCAGCGTCTCGAACAACGGCCACTTCGAGCTCGTGCAGGGCGCCGGCGGCTCGCTCAACGGCACCACCAGCTTCGAGCGCACCAACTACTTCGAGACCATGCCCGCCCACCAGCTGGAGCTCGCTCTCTGGCTGGAGGCCGACCGGATGGGCTCGCTGCTCGCCGCCCTGGACGACACGTCCATGGAGAACCAGCGCGACGTCGTCAAGAACGAGCGCCGCCAGCGCTACGACAACGTGCCCTACGGCACCGCCTTCGAGAAGCTCACCGCGCTCTCCTTCCCCGACGGCCACCCGTACCACCACACCCCCATCGGCTCCATGGCCGACCTCGACGCCGCCACCCTGGAGGACGCCCGCGCGTTCTTCAGCACGTACTACGCGCCGAACAACGCCGTCCTCTCCGTCGTCGGCGACATCGACCCCGAGCAGACCATCGCCTGGGTGGAGAAGTACTTCGGCTCCATCCCCGGCCACGACGGCAAGCAGCCCCCGCGCGACGGCACCCTGCCCGACACCTTCGGCCGGGAGATCCGCGAGCACATCCACGAGGACGTCCCGTCCCGCGCCCTGATGGCCGCCTACCGGCTCCCGCACGACGGCACCCGCGAGGCCGACGCGGCCGACCTGGCCCTCACCATCCTCGGCAGCGGCGAGTCCAGCCGTCTCTACAACCGCCTCGTGCGCCGCGACCGCACCGCCGTCGCCGCCGGCTTCGGCCTGCTCCGCCTCGCCGGCGCCCCCAGCCTCGGCTGGCTCGACGTCAAGACCTCCGGCGACGCCACCATCGAGCAGATCGACGCCGCCGTCGACGAGGAGCTCGCCCGCTTCGCCGCGGAGGGCCCCACCGCCGCCGAACTGGAGCGCGCCCAGGCCCAGATCGAGCGCGAGTGGCTCGACCGGCTCACCACCGTCTCCGGCCGCGCCGACGAACTCTGCCGCTACGCCGTCCTGTTCGGCGACCCGAAGCTGCTGGGCAGCGCCCTGGCCAAGGTGCTCGACGTCACCGCGGAGGAGGTCCAGGCCGTCGCCCAGGCCCGCCTGCACCCGCGCAACCGGGCCGTCCTGGTCTACGAGCCCACCACCGGCGACGACACCGACGCCGACGAGACCGCCACCGACGCCACCGAAGAGGAGGGCGCTGCCGCATGAGCACCGACTACGTCCCCGCCATGACGTTCCACCCCAAGCCCGAGCCCGGCACCGCAGAGCCGTGGGCGTTCCCCGCCCCCGAGCGCGCCGCCCTCGGCAACGGCATCACCGTCCTGCACTGCGACCGCCCCGGCCAGCAGCTCGTCGCCGTCGAGGTCCAGCTCGACGTGCCGCTCGCGGCCGAGCCGGAGGGCCTCGACGGCATCGCCACCATCCTGGCCCGCGCCTTCAACGAGGGCACCGATACCCTCACCGCCGAGGAGTTCGCCGCCGAACTGGAGCGGGCCGGCGCCACCCTCGACGCGCACGCCGACCACCCCGGCCTCCGGGTCTCCCTGGAGGTGCCTGCCTCCCGGCTCCAGCGCGGCCTCGGCCTGCTCGCCGACGCGCTGCGCGCGCCCGCGCTGCCCGAGGACGAGATCGAGCGGCTGGTCGCCAACCGGCTCGACGAGCTCGTCCACGAGGCGGCCAACCCCGCCCGCCGCGCCGCCAAGGCCCTCTACGCCGAGCTCTTCGACGGCGCCGACCGGCTCTCCCGCCCCCGCGGCGGCACCGCCGACACGGTCAAGTCCATCGACCGGGCCGCCGTCAAGGCCTTCTACGACGCCCACGTCCGCCCCTCCACCACCACCGTCGTGGTGGTCGGCGACCTCACCGGCACCGACCTGCCCGCGCTCCTGGAGGCCACCCTCGGCACCTGGACCGGCACCACCGCGGAGCCCACCGTGCACGCCCCGGTGACCGGCGACGACACCGGCCGCGTCGTCATCGTCGACCGCCCCGGCTCGGTCCAGACCCAGCTGCTCATCGGGCGCGTCGGCCCGGACCGCCACGACCCGGCCTGGGCCGCCCAGATCCTCGGCACCTACTGCCTCGGCGGCACCCTCACCTCCCGCCTGGACCGCGTCCTGCGCGAGGAGAAGGGCTACACCTACGGCGTCCGGGCGTTCGCCCAGCCGCTGCGCTCCGCCGCCGACGGCTCCGGCCGTGCGCTGATCGCGATCAGCGGCTCGGTGGACACCGCGTCCACCGCGCCGGCGCTCGCCGACACCTGGACCATCCTGCGGACCCTCGCCGCCGAGGGCCTCACCGACGCGGAGCGCGACGAGGCCGTGCAGTTCCTGGTCGGCGTGGCCCCCCTGAAGTACGAGACCGCGGGCTCCGTCGCCGGCACGCTGGCCGACCAGGTCGAGCAGGACCTGCCGGACGACTACCAGGCCGAGGTCTACCGCAGGCTCGCCGAGCTGCCGACGGCGGAGGCCACCGAGGCCGTCGTCGCGGCGTTCCCGGCGGACCGCCTGGTCACCGTCCTGGTCGGCGACGCCGCCACGATCGCCGACCCGGTGCGCGAGCTGGGCATCGGCGAGGTCACCGTGATCACCGCCTGATCAGCGCCTGATCCCCCCGGTACGGGCTGGGGCCCGGTGGAGCACTCCGCTCCGCCGGGCCCCCGCGTTTTATCCCGTTGCGGGCCCCGGGCGCCGCGTGGGTAGATGTTCCCCGGCACACACGAACGGGAGGAGGCGGTCACCATGCGGGTCGAGCGAACTGCACGACGCTCCCCGAGGCCGTTCTCCCGCTGTGCCCAGGGCGTCTGAGCCCCACCCCCGGAACTTCCCCGAGCCGCGCCGGGACTCTTCGCGCGGCACCCCACCTAGGCTTGAACCAGCCGACCTTTGGAGGTCGTTCAACCATGTCGTACACCGAGGTACCCGGCGTCCGCGTGCCGATCCGGATGTGGACCGACCCGGCCACCGTCGAGGGCCAGGCCATGCAGCAGCTGCGCAACATCAGCTCGCTGCCCTGGCTGCACGGCCTCGCCGTGATGCCCGACGTCCACCTGGGCAAGGGTGCGACGGTCGGCTCCGTGATCGCGATGAAGGGCGCCGTCTGCCCGGCGGCCGTCGGCGTCGACATCGGCTGCGGGATGAGCGCCGTCAAGACCTCGCTCACGGCCGGGGACCTGCCCGACGACCTCTCGCGACTGCGCTCCAAGATCGAGCAGGCCATCCCGGTCGGCCGCGGCCTGCACACCGACCCGGTCGACCCGAAGAAGCTCCACGGCTTCGCCACGGCGGGCTGGGACGACTTCTGGGAGCGGTTCGACGGCGTGGCCCACGAGGTCAAGTGGCGCCGCGAGCGGGCCATGCAGCAGATGGCGACCCTCGGAGGGGGAAACCATTTCATCGAAGTATGTGTTGATAGCACCGGAGTCGTGTGGCTGATGCTGCACTCCGGCTCCCGGAACATCGGCAAGGAGCTGGCGGAGCACCACATGGGCGTCGCCCGGTCGCTGCCGCACAACCAGGGGCTGATCGACCAGGACCTCGCGGTCTTCATCGCGCAGACCCCGCAGATGGCCGCCTACCGCGAGGACCTCTTCTGGGCGCAGGAGTACGCCAAGAAGAACCGCGCGGTGATGATGGCGCTCTTCCAGGACGTCGTCCGCCGTGAGTTCGCCAAGGCGAGGGTCACCTTCGACGAGGTGATCAGCTGCCACCACAACTACGTGTCGGAGGAGCGGTACGACGGCGTCGACCTGCTGGTGACCCGCAAGGGCGCGATCAAGGCCGGCTCCGGTGACTTCGGCATCATCCCCGGTTCGATGGGCACCGGCTCCTACATCGTCCGCGGCCTCGGCAACGAGGCGGCGTTCAACTCCGCCTCGCACGGCGCCGGCCGGAAGATGAGCCGCAACGCCGCGAAGAAGCGGTTCACCACCCAGGACCTGGTCGAGCAGACCAAGGGCGTGGAGTGCCGCAAGGACAGCGGCGTCGTGGACGAGATCCCCGGTGCGTACAAGTCGATCGAGAAGGTCATCGAGCAGCAGAAGGACCTCGTGGAGGTCGTCGCCCACCTGAAGCAGGTCGTCTGCGTCAAGGGCTGACCCGGGCGCGGGGGCCCGCGGCTCCGGCGCCGCCGGGTACCCGGAGCCGGGCACGCGGAAGGGGGGCACCGCCGTGGCGGTGCCCCCCTTCCTCGACGGTGCTCAGGCGGCGGCCGGCAGCTCGTCGAGGCCTTCCTGGACCAGCTGGGCAAGGCGGTCCAGGGCCTCGTCCGCGCCCTCGGCGTCGGAGGCGAGGATGACCTCCTCGCCGCCCTGGGCGCCGAGGCCGAGCAGGCCGAGCATGGAGGCGGCGTTGATCGGGGTGCCGCCGGGCTTGGCGATGGTGATCGGCACGCCGGTGGCCGTGACGGCCCGGACGAAGACGGAGGCGGGACGGGCGTGCAGGCCCTCGGCCCAACCGATGGTGACGCGGCGCTCAGCCATGAGACGTGCCTTTCCGGTGAAGCTGGTCATGGCCGGGGCAGGGGGGTCCCTTCGACCATGTTGTCTAGACCAGTGTTGCACGCAGGCAACCCCTGCGAGCCGCCGCGTTCAGGACTTGTGATTGTTTCTTTCGGGGGCATAACCCCCGGCCAGTGGCCGTCTCCACCCTGCCGCGACGACACGTCCGGCGCCATTCGGCTCGCCGCCGGATAACCTGACGAATGTGGACGACTCCGCGGTACCGCACCCCGAGCAGACCCCGCAGGATCCGCAGAACCGGCCGGCTCCCCAGCCCCGGCAGTCCCAGGACGCGGACTACCCGCAGCACTGGGAGGCCGACGTCCTGCTGCGTGACGGCGGCACGGCCCGGATCCGGCCGATCACGCCCGCCGACGCCGGGCGGCTGGTCGAGTTCTACGAGCAGGTGTCGGACCAGTCCAAGTACTTCCGCTTCTTCGCGCCCTACCCGCGGCTCTCCGACAAGGACGTCCGCCGCTTCACCCACCACGACTTCGTGAACCGGGTCGGCCTCGCCGTGGTGGTCCGCGACCGCTTCATCGCCACCGTCCGCTACGACCGGATCGACGCCGACGGCCGCCCCTCGGAGACCGGCACCGACGCCGAGGTGGCGTTCCTGGTGCAGGACGCCCACCAGGGCCGCGGGGTCGCCTCCGCACTGCTGGAACACATCGCCGCGGTGGCCCAGGAGCGCGGCATCCGCCGCTTCCAGGCCGAGGTGCTGCCGGAGAACCGCAAGATGGTGAAGGTCTTCACCGACGCCGGCTACACCCAGCACCGCAGCTTCGCGGACGGTGTGGTCCACCTGGAGTTCGACCTGGAGCCGACCGCCGCCTCGCTGGCCGTGATGCGGGCGCGCGAGCACCGGGCCGAGGCGCGGTCCGTGCAGCGGCTGCTCACCCCGCGCTCGGTCGTGGTGGTGGGCGTCTCCCGCCACCCGCAGACCGTCGGCCGGGCGATCCTGCGGGACCTGCTCGGCGGGCTGCCGCACGGTGACGACCGCCGCGTCTACGCGGTGAACCGCAACGCCCCGCCCGGCACCGCGCTGGACGGCGTCCCGGTGCACCGCTCGGTGCTGGAGATCCCCGGCCCGGTGGACCTCGCCGTGATCGCCGTCCCGGCCGCCGCCGTCCCCGCCGCCGTCGCCGACTGCGGCGCGCACGGCGTGCAGGGCCTGGTGGTGGTCACCGCCGGCTACGCCGAGACCGGCCCGGAGGGCCGCGACCGCCAGCGCGCCCTGGTCCGCCAGGCCCGGGCGGCCGGCATGCGGGTGATCGGCCCGAACGCCTTCGGCCTGATCAACACCGACCCCGCGCTCCCGCTCAACGCCTCGCTCGCACCCGTCCTGCCGCGCCGGGGCGGCTTCGGCATCTTCTGCCAGTCCGGCGCGATCGGCGTGGCCCTGCTGGAGGCCGCCCACCGCCGGGGCCTCGGCGTCTCCTCCTTCGCCTCGGTCGGCAACCGCTCCGACGTCTCGGGCAACGACTTCCTCCAGTACTGGGCGGAGGACCCGGCCACCGACGTCGTGCTGCTCTACCTGGAGTCCTTCGGCAACCCCCGCAAGTTCACCCGGATCGCCCGCCGGCTCGCCGCCGTCAAGCCGATCGTGGTCGTCAAGGGCGCCCGCCACACCGGCAGCCTGCCGCCCGGCCACGCCATCCCGGTCACCGCCAGCGGGCTGCGCGACGCCACCGTCGACGCCCTGTTCGAGCAGGCCGGCGTCACCCGGGTGGAGACCATCACCGAGCTGTACGACACCGGGGAGCTGCTCGCGCTCCAGCCGCTGCCGCCCGGCGACCGGGTCGCCGTGGTCGGCAACTCCGACTCGCTCGGCCTGCTCACCCACGACGCCTGCCTCAGCGCCGGTCTGCGCCCCCGCACCCCGGTCGACCTCACCACGGCCGCCACCGGCGAGAACTTCCGGATCGCGCTGGACGTCGCACTCGCGGACCCGGCCGTGGACGCGGTGATCGCCGTCGCGATCCCGCCCATCGGCACCTCCGCGCACGCCTTCATGGGCGGCCGGCTGACCGGCCCGGACGATCCCGAGATGGGCTCCGACGACCCCGAGATCGCCGCCGCCCTGCTCGAAGCGGGCGAGCGCGCGAGGGAGTTGGGCAAGCCGCTGGTGCTCGCCCACCTGGCGCTGACCGACCTGCCGAGCCGGCTCCGCCCGGGCGGCATCCCCGCCTACCCGGCACCGGAGCGCGCCGTCCGCGCCCTCGCGCACGCCGTCCACCACGCCGAGTGGCGGCGCCGGACGGCCGAGGCGGAGGAGACCGCCCGCGTCCCGGAGCTGGACCGGATCGACGAGGGCGGCGCCCGCGACCTGGTCGAGGCGGCGCTCAGCACCCGGACCGCGATCGCCGCCCGCACCCAGCCGGGCGGTGCGCGGATCACCCTGCCGGAGGCCGGCACCACCGCGCTGCTCGCGCACTACGGCATCGACGTCTCCCCGACCCTGCCCGCGCCCGACGAGGAGTCCGCCGTCCGTGCCGCCGCGACGCTCGGCTACCCGGTGGCGCTCAAGGCGACCGCCCCGCACCTGCGCCACCGCCCCGACCTCGGCAGCGTCCGCCTCGACCTGACCGGCGAGCCGGGGCTGCGCCGCGCCCACCGCGAGCTGGACGCGCTGCTCGGCGGGGCCGCCCAGGCCGAACTCGTCGTGCAGCGCCTGGCCCCGCGCGGTGTGGACACCGTCATCGGGGCCACCGTCGACCCGGCGGTGGGCGCGATCCTCTCCTTCGGTCTGGCCGGCGCCCCGGCCGAGCTGCTCGGTGATGTTGCCCACCGTCTGGTCCCCGCCACCGACCAGGACGTCGCCGGTCTGATCCGCGAGGTCCGGGCGGCCCCGCTGCTGTTCGGCTGGCGCGGCGCCGAGGCGGTGGACACCGCCGCGCTGGAGGAACTGCTGCTGAGGGTGTCGCGGCTGGTCGACGATCTCCCGGAGGTCGCCTCGGTGGACCTCGAACCCGTGGTCGTCGCCCCGCACGGACTGGCGATCCTGGGGGCGCGGGTGCGGATCGCGCCCCTGCCCGTCCGCAGCGATCTGGGCCCGCGCGCGATGAGCACGCTGTAACCTTCCTTGGTTGCGCCCTGTCCGGGGGCGCTGTCGTCCGGAAGCTCGGCGCCGCGCCGCCCGCTTCGTCGGCGGACCATGCCAGGATGGAGTTATGGCGAAGACCGGTACCACCACCACTCAGGACCTGCGCTCGGCGATCGAGCGCAGCGGCTACTACCCGGCCCTGGTGTCCGAGGCGGTCGAGTCCGCGGTGGGTCCCGAGCCGATCAGCTCCTACCTGGTGCACCAGGAGACCACCTTCGACGCCAACGAGGTGCGCCGGCACGTCACCGTGCTGGTGCTGACCCCGACCCGTTTCGTGGTGAGCCACACCGACGAGCAGTCCGGCGGCGAGGCCGGCCCCGCGGTGCCCTACGCCACCACCTCCACCGAGAGCGTCCGGCTGGACCGGATCGGCTCGGTCGTGGTGAGCCGGATGGTCGCCAACCCGGAGACCTACACCCCCGGCACGCTGCCCCGCGAGGTCGTGCTGACCATCGGCTGGGGTGCCGTGCAGCGCCTGGACCTGGAGCCGGCCGGCTGCTCGGACCCGAACTGCGAGGCCGACCACGGCTACACCGGATCGGCCACCGCTGACGACCTGTCACTGCGGGTCAGCGAGGCGGGTGACGGCCCGGAGACGGTCGCCCAGGCCCTGGTGTTCGCCCGGGCGCTCTCCGACGCCACGATCAGCAACGGTCCGCGGGTCTGAGCCGACGCACCGGAAGCCAGGAAGTCAGCCTCTCACCCATGTCCTTCGCACCCGACGCCCACGACGCCTTCGAGATCCTCGACCCCGCCGCCGCCCCGGCCCCCCTGTACGGCGGCGGCTCGCTCTGTGACCTGCTGCCCTCGGTGGCGGCCGGACTCGGCGTGCCCGGCTTCACCGCCGCACTGCCGATCGCCCCGGCCGACCGGGTGGTGGTCTTCCTGGTCGACGGACTCGGCTGGGAGCTGCTGCTGCGCCACCCCGAGTACGCGCCGTTCCTCTCCTCGCTGATCGGCAGCTCGCTCGCCGGCACCGGCCGCCCGCTGACCGCCGGCTTCCCGTCCACCACCGCCACCTCGCTGGCGTCGGTCGGCACCGGGACCCCGCCCGGCCTGCACGGCCTGGTCGGCTACACGGTCGCGGTGCCGGGCGCCGGCCACCTGATGAACCAGCTGCGCTGGCAGCCGCCGGTCGCCCCGCACACCTGGCAGCCGTACCCGACGGTGTTCGAGCAGACGCACGCCGCCGGGGTGGCGACCGCCCAGGTCTCCTCGCCGCTGTTCGCCCAGACCCCGCTGACCCGGGTGGCGCTCTCCGGCGGCAGCTTCCTCGGCCGCACCACCGGCGAGGAGCGGATGGACCAGGCCGCCCGCTGGCTGGCCGAGCACGACCGCGCCCTCGTCTACACCTACGTGAGCGAGCTGGACGGCGCGGGGCACCGGTTCGGGGTGGACTCCGACGACTGGCGGATGACGCTGGACGCGGTGGACCGCCTGGCCCGCCGCCTGGCCGAGCAGCTGCCGCCGCGGTCGGCGATGTACGTCACTGCCGACCACGGCATGATCGACATCGCTCCGGAGGACCGGATCGACTTCGACGAGGACTGGGAGCTGGGCGCCGGCGTCGCCCTGCTCGGCGGCGAGGGCCGGGCCCGGCACGTCTACGCGGTGCCCGGCGCGGCCGCCGACGTGT
Organism: Kitasatospora sp. NPDC001603; assembly: GCF_040298365.1. Taxonomy (NCBI): domain Bacteria; kingdom Bacillati; phylum Actinomycetota; class Actinomycetes; order Kitasatosporales; family Streptomycetaceae; genus Kitasatospora; species Kitasatospora sp. NPDC001603. Next base: position 18,114 of record NZ_JBEPAA010000051.1, on the reverse strand, counting down.
ACACGGTCTGGAGCGAGGTGCTGGGCGACCGGATGTGGGTGGCCACCCGGGACGACGCGATCGCGGCAGGCTGGTTCGGACCCTCGGTGGACGAGCGGGTCTACCTGCGGATCGGCGACGTGGTCGCCGCCGCCCGGGACGACGTCGCGGTGACCGCCTCCCGCAACGAGCCCGGCGAGTCCGCGATGATCGGTCTGCACGGCTCGATGACCCCGGTCGAGCAGTTCGTGCCCCTGCTCGAAGTCCGCACGTGAACCCCCTTGAAGTGAAAGGCCTTCGCACCACCCATGGCTGAACTGGTGTTCTTCTCGGGCACGATGGACTGCGGGAAGTCGACGCTCGCGTTGCAGATGGACCACAACCACGCCGCGCGCGGCCGGCAGGGGATCATCCTCACCCGCAACGACCGGGCCGGCGCGGCCACCATCTCCAGCCGGCTCGGCCTGCAGGCCGAGGCGGTCGAGGTGGCGGACGAGTTCGACTTCCACGCCCACGTCGTGCACCGGCTCTCGGCCGGCGGCCGGGTGGACTACCTGATCTGCGACGAGGCCCAGTTCTTCGCCGCCGAGCAGGTCGACCAACTGGCCCGGGTGGTGGACGAACTCGGCATCGACGTCTTCACCTTCGGCATCACCACGGACTTCCGCACCCGGCTGTTCCCCGGTTCCCAGCGGCTGATCGAACTGGCCGACCGGGTGGAGGTCCTCCAGGTCGAGGCGCTCTGCTGGTGCGGCGCGCGGGCCACCCACAACGCCCGGACGGTGGGCGGCGTGATGGTGGTCGAGGGCGCCCAGGTCGTGATCGGCGACATCACGGTGCGCGAGGACGAGGTCGGCTACGAGGTGCTCTGCCGTCGGCACCACCGCCGCCGGCTGACCGCCGCCACCGCCCGCGTCTCGGTGCTCTCCCCGGACGTGCTGCCCTTCGAGGAGCAGCAGGCCTGACCCGCTCCTACCGGAGCCCCGCCTGCAGCACCGAGAAGTGCCCGCCCTGCGGGTCCGCCAGTCGCGCCACCGGTCCGCGCCCGCTCTCGTGCGGCTCCAGCAGCACCCGGCCGCCCAGCCGGATCGCCCGACGGACCGTCAGTTCGACGTCCTGGACGGCGAAGTGGACTCGCCAGCGCGGCGGGTGGCCGCGCAGCTCGGCGCCGTGCCGGATGCCCGCCACCGGCCGGCCGTCCACCAGCAGCGCGGACTCGCCGCCGGCGGGCGCCACCGGCCGCCCGAGCACCGCGCCGTAGAACACCGCGGCGCCCTCCGCGTCCGGCGTGAGCAGCTCGGCCCAGGCCGGTCCGCCGGGCTCGGGTCCGGCCTCGCGGCCGATGTGCTCCTCGCCCTGCCAGAGGCCGAAGACCGCGCCGGAGACGTCGGCCGCGATCGCCAGCCGTCCGGCCCGCTCGGCCTGGAGCGGCCCGACCGCCACCGTTCCGCCGCACTCGTGCACCAGTTGGGCCGTCCGGTCGGCGCTGTCCACCGCGAAGTAGGTGGTCCACTGCACCGGGAAGCCGGGCACCGCGGAGACGCCGAGGCCGGCGACCGGCGCACCGCCCGACTCGGCCCGGACGTAGTCACCGAGCTCGGTGGGGCCGGGGGTGTACGTCCAGTCGAGCAGCTCGCCGTAGAACGCGCGGGCGCCGTCCAGGTCGTCGGTCATCAGGCTGACCCAGCACGGCGTGCCCTGGGCCAGCCGGAGTGTCACCGCGGGCATGCGGGCCTCCTCACGGGGCGGTCGGCGCACGGACCTGCGCACGTGAGGGTGATGGTTCCACCCCGGCGCGCGCCGAACCCTCGGGCCGCGCGGAAAGTCCGGCAAAGACCGCACAAAGAGCGTTGAGTTGGTGGTGCTGCGCGAGAATGACCGCCATGACGACCTCTCACGATGACTCCCCGCTGGTGTCGGTGGCCGGCCTGCGGGAGGCGCTCGCCTCGGCGCGCCCGCCCGTCCTGCTCGATGTGCGCTGGCAGCTCGGCGGCCCTCCCGGCATCGAGGACTACGCGGCGGGCCATCTGCCCGGTGCGGGCTTCGTCGCGCTGGACACCGACCTCGCCGCCCCGGCCGGGCCGCCCGGGCGCGGTGGCCGTCACCCGCTGCCCGACCCGGAGGAGTTGGGCGCCGCGCTGCGCCGCCTCGGGGTCCGCGCCGACCGTCCGGTGGTGGTGTACGACGGTGCGACCTCGCTGGCGGCGGCGCGCGCCTGGTGGCTGCTGCGCTGGGCCGGTCACCCGGACGTGCGGGTGCTGGACGGCGGGTTCGCCGCGTGGCAGGCGGCCGGGCTACCGGTGACCACCGAGGTGGAGAGCCCGGAGCCGGGTGACTTCAAGCCGGTGCCCGGGCAGTTGCCGACGGTCGACGGGGACGGCGCGGCCGCGCTGGCCCGGACCGGTCTGCTGCTGGACGCGCGGGCGGGCGAGCGCTACCGGGGCGAGACCGAGCCGATCGACCCGCGGGCCGGCCACGTGCCGGGGGCGCTCTCCGCGCCGACCACCGAGAACGTCGGCCCGGACGGGCGGTTCCGGCCGGCCGCCGAACTGGCCGAGCGGTTCCGCGCGCTGGGCGCCGCCGAACGGGAGACCGCGGTGTACTGCGGGTCCGGGGTGACGGCGGCCCACCAGATCCTCGCCCTGGCGGTGGCCGGGCTGCCGGCCGCGCTGTACCCGGGCTCGTGGAGCGAGTGGTCGAGCGACGAGAGCCGCCCGGTGGCGGTCACCGGGCAGCCCGGCTGATCGACGGAACGGGGGAGGGGTGGCGGGCCGACCGGCCAGCCACCCCTCGTTCCACGTCTGCCTACTCCTGCTTCTTGCGCCGGCTGCCGAAGACGATCTCGTCCCAGCTCGGCACGGTGGCCCGGCGCCCGGGCCGGACACCGTCCGCCTCGGCCTGCCGGTCCGTGGTGCCGACCAGCCGCTCCCGGTGCGGGGCGACCGCACGCGGCATCAGGATGTCGGCGTACGCCGAGCCCGCGCCGACCGCGGGTGCGGCCGCGGCGGCGGGCTCCTCGGTCTCCTCGGCGACCTCGACGGGCGGCACCGGTTCGATCGGGGCGGGGCCGACCGCGAGGTCGCCCCGGAAGGCGGGGACCACGTCGAGCAGGCTGGTCAGCGAGTCACGGGACTCGGCGGTGGCCTCCCGGGACTCCCGCACCTCGCGGGAGGACATGATCCGGTCGGCCGAGGGCCGGTCGATCATCGGGCGGGGCGGCCGCTCCTGGGGGAGCCGGGCGATCCGCGGGATGAACGGGAAGACCGACTCCTCCTCGCGCTCGACGTTCTCGCCGATCAGCGCGCGGGCCTCGTCGTCGTTCGGCTGGACCAGGCGCCGCGGCGGGTCGTACGTCCAGGACGCGCTGCGGCCCTCGCCGTCGGCCCGGTAGTAGAGGATGACCTCCCACGTGCCGTCGTCGCGCCGCCAGGAGTCCCAGCGCTCGGTGTCCTTCTCGGCGCCGCGCAGCGCGAGCCGCTCGGCGACGGCCTCGCCCAACTGGGGGCCGGAGGACTCGCCGTGGCGGCGGATCGCGGTCTTGCGGGCCCGCTCGGCCATGAAGGCGCGCTCCGCGAGCACCGGCCCTTCGAAGCGGCGGACCCGGTCCACGGAGATGCCGGCCGCCTGCGCGACCTCCTCGGCGGAGGCACCGGCTCGTATCCGCGCCTGGATGTCCCTGGGGCGGAGGTGGCTCTCGACCTCGATCTCGATCTGGCCGAGGCGTGGACGGTCACCACGGATGGCGGCGCGCAGCCGCTCGTCGATGGGGAGGGTGTACTCCGTGCTGTCGGCGGCCTTGAGCACCAGCCGTGTGCCGTCGTTGCTGACGGCCACAACCCGCAGTTCGGGCACGGTTACCTCCCGGGTGGTGCCTGCCGACGTCACCTGCGTCGCTGCTCCCGTACTGAGTGTGGCCTGCCCGCTCGCGACTGGCCACAACCTTGCTGAGTTCCCCGGCGTGTCGGGCTTACGCCCGGTCACACCGCTGTGGCACGGTTGCCTTTTTGCCACGTCATCCGTCGACGTCGCGCCTGGGTGTCCCGGCCGTCCTCGCACGCGCAGTGACGCGACGATCCGGGACGGGCGTCGCCGTGCGTGCCTGTTCCGTGGCTCTTCGTCAATCTGCCGGTTGATAGGCAGTCGACAAGTCGACCCAAGGCTCAGGCTTTACGAACAGTACTCCATTCGTGGCATCCAAAGGGGCGGCTCGCCGCTCAAGTCTCCCGCGATTCACGGGAATCTCAAGAGCGCGCACCCCCAATGGCCGACGGCCGGCCGATGCACGGTGATCATCTTCACATATATCCCCCGCACAGAACCGCATTTTCGACCCTTGTGTCCTTCTTTGGGCAAGATGGAGTGACTTGTTCGAAGACCAGTCGTACTGACCGAGGGATGTCGATGCCGGAGCAGAAGCCCGCCGAGGAGGGCGGCAAGGAAGGTCGCAGGCGAATTGACCTGAGTGTGGCTCAGGTCGCGGCGAGTGCGCTGGCCACCGTGGTGGGCGCCCTGCTCGCCTCCGAACTCGGCGTCTACGGAACCATTCTGGGCGCGGCCGTGGTCAGCATCGGCGCGACCACCGGCGGTGCGGTGTTCCAGCACATCTTCCGGCGGACCGGTGAGCAACTGCGCGGGGCGGTGGACCGCACCGGCCCGGGGCCGGTGGTGAACGGGCTGCGCCAGGTGCCGGATTCCGACACGCGGGGGCCGGTGGTCTCCCCGGCGTGGAACGAACCCCGGGTGGTGCGGGCGCGCCGGCGCTGGACCTGGAAGTCGTACGGGGCGGTGTCCGCGGTGGTCTTCGTGCTGGCGATGACCCCGATACTCGCCTTCGAGCTGGCGACCGGGCAGCCGGTCTCGGCGACGGTGAAGGGGGAGTCGGGCAGCGGCACCTCGCTGGGCGGCACGGTCGCCCCCAAGCCGGCCGACCCGCCGGCGGGCGATCACTCGGGCGGGCCGTCGGGCGGGCCGTCGCGGGGCACCGGCGGTGCTTCGCCCTCGCCGTCGCGGGGCACCGGCGGTGCTTCGCCCTCGCCGTCGGCCGGGAGCGGTGGTGCGGCCTCGGAGCCGGCGGCCCCGGGCGGCAGCCCGAGCAGGGGGAGCGGCGGCACCGCCCCGCCCTCGGCGGGCCCGAGCGGGGCGCCGTCCGGGTCGCCCTCCACCGGTCCGTCCGCCAGCCCGTCCGCCAGTCCGTCCGGAGGTCCGTCCGGCGGGTCGTCCGGCGGGTCGTCCGCGCCGACCGGGAGCGCGTCGAAGCCGGCCGGGTCGGCGACCCCGGCCCCGCCCGCCCCGAGCGGCGCGCCGACCGGGCCGGCCGCCGGCTGAGGGCGGTCAGGCGCCCAGGACCCGCCGCAGGTAGTCGTTGCCGAAGACCCGCCGCGGGTCGACCTCGTCGCGCAGCGCGGTGAAGTCGGCGAAGTGCGGGTAGACCTCGGCGAGGTAGCCGGCGTCGCGGGTGTGCAGCTTGCCCCAGTGCGGCCGGCCCCGGTGGGCGGTCATCAGCTTCTCCGCCTCGGTGAAGTAGCCCTGCTCGGCGGTGCCCCGGTAGAGGTGGACGGCGATGTAGGCGGTGTCCCGGCCGCTCGCGGTGGAGAGCCAGAGGTCGTCGGCGGGGGCGAACCGGACCTCGACGGGGAAGCTGATCCGCCAGTCGGAGCGCTCGATCATGGCCTTGAGCTCGCGCAGCACCCCGGCCAGCTCCTCGCGCGGCACCGCGTACTCCATCTCGGTGAAGCGGACCTTGCGCGGGCTGGTGAACACCTTGTGGGCGGTGTCGGTGTAGCTGCGGTCCGACCAGGCGCGGCTGGCCAGCGAGGCGATGGTCGGGACGCTGCGGGGGAAGCGCCGGCCGACCCGGCAGGCGCCCTCCCAGACCGTGTTGGAGAGGAAGTCGTCCTCCAGCCAGCTCTTGAAGCGGGGCAGCGGGGCGGCCGGACCCTGGCTGCGGTTGTTGCGCTTGGTGGAGCAGCGGTCGGTGTGCGGGAACCAGTAGAACTCGAAGTGCTCGTTCACCGCGGTGAGGTCGTCGAGCCGGTCGAGCACCTCGTCGAAGCGCATCGGCTGCTCGTGGGCGGTGAGCAGGAAGGCCGGTTCGACGGCGAGGGTCACCGCGGTGATCACGCCGAGGGCGCCGAGGCCGAGCCGGGCGCCGTGGAAGAGCCGCGGGTCCTCGGTGGGCGAGCAGTGCCGGACGCTGCCGTCGGCGAGGACGATCTCCAGGGCGCGGATCTGGGCGGCGAGCGAGCCGGAGTCCCGGCCGGTGCCGTGGGTGCCGGTGCTGGTCGCGCCGGCCACCGTCTGCACCTCGATGTCGCCCATGTTGGTGAGCGAGAGCCCGGCCGCGGCCAGCACGCGGTTGAGCCGGGCGAGCGGGAGGCCGGCCTCGACGGTGACGGTCCCGGCCTCGCGGTCGATGGCGCGGACGGCGGTCATCGCGTAGGGGCGGACCAGGACGCCGCCCTCGGCCGAGGCGATCGCGGTGAAGGAGTGGCCGGAGCCGACCGCCTTGACGCCCTGCCCCTGGTCCGCGGCCCGGGTGATCTCCTTGGCCAGTTCCTCCGCAGTCCCGGGCGTGACCACCTTGGCGGGGTGCGCGCTCTGGTTCCCGGCCCAGTTGGTCCAGCGGGTGCGGGGTGCGGTACTGGCCTGGGGCATGCCGTGCCTCCTGCTCCGTGGCCGAACGGTGTCGGCGCGCTCCCGGGCGGTGGGGGCCGCCCCGGGTGTCCCTACCCGCGGGTAGGACCCGCGAGTAGGCAGGAGAGTAGTCAGTTCACCGTTCGAGGTCTACGGTCTCGGCGGTCGGCTGCCCGGCCGAGGCGGCGGCCAGGCCCGTTCCGAGGCGCCGCAGGCCGACCAGGGCGGTCAGTACGCCGAACACCCCGGCGGTCACCGGCACCCAGTATCCGGCGGCGGCGCCGGAGGCGTCCACCACCCAGCCGCCGGCCGAGGAGCCGAGGGCGACGCCCAGGGCGAGCCCGGTGGTGGTCCAGGTCATGCCCTCGGTGAGCTGGGAGGCCGGGACGAGCCGTTCGACCAGGGCCATCGCGGTGATCAGGGTGGGGGAGATGGCGATGCCGGCGACCAGCAGGGCGGCGCCGACCGCGATCAGTCCGCCCACGCCCCGCACGGACTCGGCGGCCAGCAGCAGCGGCACCATGCTGACGGCCATGAACAGGACGCCGCCGAAGAACCGGGCGGCCATCGAGCCCTTGAGCCGGAGGGTGCCGAACACCACGCCGGCCAGGCAGGAGCCGAACGCCCACAGGGCCAGGATCACGCTGGCGACGGACTTGTGGCCCTGGGCCTCGGAGAAGGCGACGGTGACGACCTCGACCGAGCCGAAGATCGCCCCGGTCGCGACGAAGGTCAGGATCAGCACCTGGAGGCCGCGGTTGCGGATCACCGAGCTGCCGGCGTGCCGGGCGGCCGGGTGGACCGGCGGCTCGGTGGAGCGCTGCCCGGCGAACAGCACCACGCCGACCATGAGGAAGAGCCCGGCGAGCAGGACCCCGGCCTCCGGGAAGACGGCGGTGGCCAGGCCGATCGAGAGGATCGGGCCGACGATGAAACAGATCTCGTCGACCACGGCCTCGAAGGAGTACGCGGTGTGCAGCTTGGGCGCGTCGTCCCGGTAGAGGTGGGCCCAGCGGGCGCGGACCATCGCGCCGGTGCTCGGCATCACGCCCATCCCCGCAGCGAAGAGGAACAGCGTCCAGTCCGGTGCCTCCAGCCGGGCGCAGAGCAGCAGGCCGACGGCGGCCAGCACGGTGACCGCAGTGGCCGGCAGGACGATCCGGCGCTGTCCGTGGCGGTCCACCAGCCGGGAGACCTGCGGCCCGAGCACGGCCGCGGACACCGCCAGCGTCGCCGAGACCAGGCCCGCGACCCCGTAGGAGCCTCTCAGCTGGGAGAGCATGGTCACGATGCCGATGCCGGTCATCGAGATCGGGAGCCGGGAGACGAAGCCGGTGGTGGAAAAGGCCAGAGTGCCGGGGGCGGCGAATATCTGGCGGTAGCTGGACAGCACGGGAGCTCCGCAGGAGTAAGGAACGAGGCTGGACTACACAGCTTACGTACCTTGGCAAACCGTATTTTCCGGACACCGGTGCGATCCCGGCGTCGCGGTCCGGCCCCTCAATGGCAGGATCGGTCCCATGTCCGACGTGCGCAATCCCTCACCCACCGGGGCCGCTCCCTACGACGCCCTGCTGCTGCTCTCCTTCGGCGGGCCCGAGGCCCCCGAGGACGTCGTCCCCTTCCTGGAGAACGTCACCAGGGGACGCGGCATCCCCAAGGAACGGCTCAAGGAGGTGGGCAAGCACTACTTCATGTTCGGCGGCGTGAGCCCGATCAACGAGCAGAACCGCGAGCTGCTCGCCGCGCTGCGCAAGGACTTCGCCGAGCACGGGCTGGACCTCCCGGTCTACTGGGGCAACCGCAACTGGGCGCCCTACCTGACCGACACCCTGCGCGAGCTCGCCGCCGACGGGCACCGCCGTGTCGCCGTCCTCGCCACCAGCGCCTACGCCGGCTACTCCGGCTGCCGCCAGTACCGGGAGAACCTCGCCGACGCGCTGGCCCGGCTCGCCGAGGAGGGGCTGTCCGGACTCCGGGTCGACAAGCTCCGGCACTTCTACAACCACCCCGGCTTCGTCGAGCCGATGATCGACGCCACGCTGGCCGCGCTGGCGCGGCTGCCCGAGGCGGTGCGGGCCGGTGCCCGGCTGGCGTTCACCACGCACTCCGTCCCCGACGCCATGGCGCGGACCTCCGGCGCACCGGACGACCCGGCCCGGGGCCGGCCGGGCGGCGCGTACGTCGCCCAGCACCTGGACGTCGCCGGGCTGATCGCGGCGGCCGTCGCCGAGCGGACCGGGGTCGCCGACCGCCCCTGGGAGCTGGTCTTCCAGAGCCGCAGCGGCGCCCCGCAGACCCCGTGGCTGGAGCCCGACATCTGCGACCACCTGGAGGCGCAGCACGCGCAGGGCGCGCCCGCCGTCGTGATGGTCCCGATCGGCTTCGTCTCCGACCACATGGAGGTCAAGTACGACCTGGACACCGAGGCGGTGGCGAAGGCCGCCGAGCTCGGCCTGCCCGTCGCCCGGGCGGCCACGGTCGGTGCCGACCCCCGGTTCACCGCCGCCGTGCGGGAGCTGGTCCTGGAGCGGGCCGCCGCCGAACGCGGCGCGCCCGTGACCCGCTGCGCCCTCGGCGCGCTCGGCCCCAGCCACGACGTGTGCGCGGTGGCCTGCTGCCCGAACCCGCGCGCCCCCCGCCCGGCCGCCGCCGAGCGCTGACCCCGCACCGAGGAGACCCCGTGCCCAGCCCCGGACCCGCCGCCCCGCCCGCCGCCCTGCTGGACGAACTGCTCGACGTCGCCCTGGACGCCGCCCGGCGGGCCGGCGCCCTGCTGCGCGACAGCCGGCCCGCCGACCTGGGGGTCGCGGGCACCAAGAGCAGCCCGGTCGACGTGGTGACCGAGATGGACCTCGCCTCCGAGAAGCTCCTCCTGGAGCTGATCGCCGCCCGCCGCCCGGACGACGGCTACCTCGGAGAGGAGGGGTCCGAGCGGCCCGGCACCAGCGGGGTCCGGTGGGTCGTCGACCCGCTCGACGGCACCGTCAACTACCTCTACGGACTGCCCTCCTGGGCCGTCAGCGTGGCCGCCGAGCTGGACGGCCGGGCGGTCGTCGGCGTGGTCCACGCCCCCGCGCGGGGGGAGCTCTTCGAGGCGGTGCTGGGCCGGGGCGCCCGGCTGGACGGCCGGCCGGTGTCGGCCCGCCCGGCCCCGCCGTGGGGGGAAGCGCTGATCGGCACCGGCTTCAACTACGTGCAGGCGGTGCGCGTCCGGCAGGCCGAGGTACTGCTCGCGCTGATGCCGGAGGTCCGTGACATCCGGCGCGGTGGCGCCGCCGCGGTGGACCTGTGCGACGTCGCGGCCGGGCGCCTGGACGGCTACTACGAGCGCGGACTGGCTCCCTGGGACCGCGCGGCCGGCTGTCTGATCGCCACCGAGGCCGGTGCCCTGGTCGGCGGCCGCCCCGGCGAGGGGCCGGACGGCGAGCTGACCGTCGCGGCCGCGCCCGGGGTCTACGAGCCGCTCCAGGAGCGGCTGGCGCGGCTGCGCGCCTGGGCCGACTGACCCGCCCCGGCCGGGCGGCCGGGTTCCGCGGTGGTGCGGAACCCGGCCCCCCGGCCGGTGTCCGGGCAGCGAAGAGGCGTCCGGGCAGCGAAGAGCCCTGGCATACGGGGAATGCCAGGGCTGGAGGTTTCGCACGGCCCCCACAGGGCCGCTGGTGCCGGAGTCCGGCGTCGGGTCGGCAGGTCGGTCAGGCAGCGCTGCGGTGGCGCTCCAGCACCGTGTCGACGCCGTGTTCGGCGGCGAGTCGGCGGAGGTCGTCCAGCTCGGACTGCTCCACCTCGGCGAGGAACTCGTCCCCGGCCTCGATCGCGCGGTGCAGGTCCTGCTCGGCGCTGGCTATGCGCTGCAGGATTCCGGCGGTGAAGGCGTCCATACGGGCCCCCTTACTGTGTCGGACGTGCACGTTCGTGCGTCCCCCGCCCCAGGATCGTGGTAGCCAGCGGAAGCGTCCGATCCGGTAGGTCGTGATCTCCGGTCGGGCGCGGAGACGGCCCTCGGCCGCTCCCGGTGACGCCCCGGCCCCAGGGCCGGCGCGGATAAAACGCACGGCGGGTGGGTGCGATCGGCCGTCAGCCGGATCGCGGGTGTGCAGCTGTCCTCCCCAGCCCCTGGTCGGGGAAACCTCCCCCGGCGAGAAAGTTGCCCGTGTCACAGTCCAAGCGGAGTGTTCCCGGCACGAATCGGGACGGAGGCCGTCGCCGCGGCGACGGTCGCGCCCCCGGGCGCTCCTGCCTCCGGGGCAGCTTATCGCTGCTTTACCGCACGACCAGGCAGGATGGAGGCACCGTCGGAGCCGCGCGTCCGCTTCCGGGGCCGGCCTGGAGAAGGGACAACGACCGTGCGGGTTCTCGTCGTCGAGGACGAGCAGCTGCTCGCCGAGGCCGTCGCCACCGGCTTGCGCCGCGAGGCGATGGCCGTCGACGTGGTGTACGACGGGGAGGCCGCGCTCCAGCGCATCGCGGTCAACGACTACGACGTGGTGGTGCTCGACCGGGACCTGCCACTGGTCCACGGCGACGACGTCTGCCGCAGCGTGGTCGACCAGGGCCTGGCCACCCGGGTGATCATGCTGACCGCCTCGGGCGACATCAGCGACCGGGTCGAGGGTCTGGAGATCGGTGCGGACGACTACCTCCCCAAGCCCTTCGCCTTCAGTGAACTCGTCGCCCGGGTAAGGGCGCTGGGCCGCCGCGCGACCGTCCCGCTGCCGCCGGTGCTGGAGCGCGCGGGCATCTCCGTCGACCCCGGCCGCCGCGAGGTGATCCGCGACGGGCGGCCCGTCCAGCTCGCTCCCAAGGAGTTCGCCGTCCTGGAGGTGCTGATGCGGGCCGGCGGCGCCGTGGTCTCCGCCGAGCAGCTCCTGGAGAAGGCCTGGGACGAGCACACCGACCCGTTCACCAACGTCGTGCGCGTCACCGTGATGACGCTGCGCCGCAAGCTCGGCGACCCGCCGGTGATCGTCACCGTGCCGGGCTCCGGCTACCGGATCTGACCGGCTCCGGCCGGACACCCGCGGGCCCCACCCCCACCACGCGACCGCCCCGGCGGACGCCCCGAGAGGACGATCATGACCACCCCGCCCCCGGCCGGCGGGCCCTCCGGCGCGCCCGCCGGCGGCCCGCGCGCCGTACCGCCCGGGCCCGTGCCGCCGAAGCCCGCGCACGCACCGCGGGCGCCCCTGCTCCACCACGCGTCGCGCGACACCTACGTGCCCGGCGACGGGATGCTCGCCTGGCTGCCGTTCCGCCCGACCATCCGGATCCGCCTCACCCTGCTCTACGGCGGCATGTTCCTGATGGCCGGCGTCGTCCTGCTGCTGCTGATGTACTTCTTCGTCCGGCAGGCCCTGCACGACGTCCAGCCGCCGCCCTTCCTGTTCGGCAAGGACATCACCGTCAACGGCGTGCCGATGAGCAGCGAGCAGTTCAACCAGTACCTCGCCAGCCGGCACGAGGTCGCCTCCAACGCGGCCCTCAACACGCTGCTGCGCAAGGCCCTCACGGTGCTGGTCTGCCTCGCCGTGATCGCCTTCGCCGCCGGCTACGCGATGGCCGGCCGGGTGCTGCGCCCGCTCGGGCGGATCACCCGCACCGCGCGCGAGGTGGCCTCGTCCGACCTGCACCGGCGGATCGAGCTCGACGGGCCGGACGACGAGCTCAAGGAGCTCGCCGACACCTTCGACGACATGCTCGACCGGCTGGACCGCTCCTTCGACTCCCAGCGCCGCTTCGTCGCCAACGCCTCGCACGAGCTGCGCACCCCGCTGGCGATCAACCGGACCCTGCTGGAGGTCCAGCTCTCCGACCCGGCCGCCTCGGCCGACCTCCAGCAGCTCGGCAAGACCCTGCTGGCCACCAACGAGCGCAGCGAGCAACTGGTGGAGGGCCTGCTGCTGCTCGCCCGCAGCGACAACGAGCTCACCGACCGCCGGCCGGTGGAGCTCTCCGAGGTCGCCACCCGCGCCCTGGTGCAGACCCGCGCCGAGGCCGACCGGCGCGAGGTCGAGCTGCGCGCCACCCTGAACCCGGCCGTGGTCTCCGGCAACGGCGTGCTGCTGGAGCGGATCGCGCTCAACCTGCTGCAGAACGCCGTGCGCTACAACTCCGCCGACGGCTGGGTCGAGATCGCCACCGCCGAGGTGCCCGGCGGCGGCGAGCTGGTGGTGTCCAACACCGGCCCGGTGGTCCCCGGCTACGAGCTGGAGCACATCTTCGAGCCGTTCCGCCGGGTCAAGGGCGCCGACCGCACCCGCAGCGACAAGGGCGTCGGACTCGGCCTGTCCATCGTCCGCTCGGTGGTCCGGGCGCACGGAGGCACCATCGAGGCCACCCCGCGCTCCGGTGGCGGCCTGACCATGCGGGTCCGGATCCCGGCGGCCTGAGCACCCCCACAGGCCCGTCTCGCCCCCGCTGCGCCGCCCGTCCCACCCGCGCTCCGTGCGCTGACCGATCCCGCCGCCCCCGCCAGGCCCGTCAAGACGACATAAGGCCTGGCGGGGGCGGCTTGTCATTTCCGGTCCGAGCAACTTACGGTGTCGTAACCTACGCAACCGTAAGTGCGTCCCGACTTCGGTGTCCCCGACGTGCCCGCCCAACGCGCCCGTCCCGCGCGTGCCCGTCCCCCTGGAGCAACACTCGTGACCATCGCCCCCGTGCAGCGCACCGCCCCGACCGGTTCCAGCGCCTGGACCGATGCGCGGCTGATCATGGCCCTCGAAGAGGTGGTGGAGACCGAGCTCAACCGCCACCTGAAGGTCGCCAAGGACTGGATGCCCCACGAGTTCGTCCCGTGGAGCCAGGGCCGCGACTTCGACGGTGTGCTGGGCGGGGAGCCCTGGTCGCTGGAGCAGTCGCAGGTGACCCCGCTTGGCCGGGTGGCGCTGGTGGTCAACCTGCTGACCGAGGACAACCTCCCCAGCTACCACCACGAGATCGCCACCATGTTCGGCCGCGAGGGCGCCTGGGGCACCTGGGTGCACCGCTGGACGGCCGAGGAGGGCCGGCACGGCATAGCCATCCGCGACTACCTGCTCGCCACCCGGGCCGTGGACCCGAACGAGCTCGAGCGGGCCCGGATGAGCCACATGTCGGAGGGCTTCGAGTCCGACAACTCGCACAGCATGCTGCACTCGGTCGCCTACGTGGCCTTCCAGGAGCTGGCCACCCGGATCTCGCACCGCAACACCGGCCACTCCGCCGGCGACCCGCTCTGCGACCAGCTGCTCGCGAAGATCGCCAACGACGAGAACCTGCACATGGTCTTCTACCGCAACCTGCTGAAGGCCGCCCTGGAGATCGCCCCCGACCAGGCCATGCGCGCGATCGCCGACGTGGTCACCGACTTCCGGATGCCCGGCCACGGCATCCCCGGCTTCGAGCGGGCCGCCGCCCAGATCGCCATCGGCGGCGTCTACAACCTGCGCATCCACCACGACGACGTGCTGCAGCCGGTGCTGCGCCACCTCAAGGTGATGGAGGTCGGCGGCCTCGGTCCGGTCGGTCTGCGGGCCCAGGACGAGCTCGGCGTCTTCCTCGGGGGGCTGGACGCGCAGGCGACCAAGTTCGACGAGCGGCAGGCCGCCCTGCTGGCCCGCCGGGCCGCCCGCAAGGCCGCCCAGTAGCAGCCGGACACGAACCGCAGGACGCGCCGGGCCGTGGACCCGGCCGTTCCTGTTGGGTGGATTTTCCGTGGTTTGCCCCGGAAGATTCGGAACGTGAGCAAGGTCACACCGTGTCGCTCCACGGGGTGGAGCGGTCTCGGAGCGTGATCATGGTCGAGGCCGCTCCGGTTGCGTTCCGTGACCGGTCTCGGGGTCGATGCGGTCCGGGCGGATCGGCCGGGAGCCCTGGTGGGCAAGGGAACGATCGAGTGGTCGCAAGGCCTCTGATGACTGAGCGTGTCCGGTGGGCGGGTCCGGCCGCCGGTCGGTGATGGCCCAGCGTGAGGCCTCCCGCGCCCGATCGGATCACTCCAACGGACCCCTGGCTGAGTGTCGATTGAGTAACAGGGCTTGAAGTAAGGCAAAATCTCCGCCTCGGGTCGGGCACAAGACCGGCCCCCCATGCGTTACGTGCGCTGGAGATACCGCACACACCGCACAACCCGGAGGGGGAGAGCGAAAACATGGCAACTGACTACGACACCCCACGCAAGACCGATGACGACCTCAACGAGGACAGCATCGAGGAACTCAAGGCCCGGCGGAACGAGAAGAGCACCAGCTCGGTCGACGTCGACGAGTTCGAAGCGGCGGAGGGCCTTGAGCTCCCCGGCGCGGACCTCTCGAACGAGGAGCTCTCGGTCCGGGTGCTGCCGCGCCAGGCCGACGAGTTCACCTGCATGAGCTGCTTCCTGGTCCACCACCGCAGCCAGCTGTACAGCGAGAAGAACGGCAACCCGATCTGCCGGGACTGCGGCGCCTGAGTATCAGGGCGGCCATGGGCCCGGGCTCGCGGAACCTCGTGAGACCGGCACACCGCCCCTTCCGGCCCCGGGCAGCGGGGCCGGACGGCAGTACCGGCGACGGCCGTCGAGGCGGGCGTACCGGCAGTACCGCGCCGATTCGTACCGGCGCGGTACCGCGCACTGCGCGGCGTGGCAGCAGCTCGTGCAGTACGGAGACATCTGGGACGGTCCCGCATCGCGGAACCGTCCCTCTCCGTTCTCCGGGCCGGATCCGGTCCGGAGAACGGAGACTGCCGGGTCAGGCGCGGGCGCCGCGCCGGGCCTCGTCCAGCGCCTCGGCCAGCTTCATCGGCGAGCGCGTCGACAGGTAGAGGTACGGGGTCGGGTCGGCCGGGTCGCTGACCTCGACGCGCAGGGCGGTCGGGACGTAGCTGCGCAGCAGCATGAAAGCGCGCGGGTCCGACTTCGGGCCGCGCCAGGCCATCGCCTCGGCGGGGCTGAGCGGGTGCGCGGCGCCGAGCGCGTCGACCGGGATCCGGGCCTGGCCGGCCACCAGGGAACCCTGCACCACCCGGATCCGGGCGGAGCCGTAGCTGCTGATCGCGGCGGCGCCGGCGGCGATCCCGACCACCAGCCCGACCAGCGCGCCCACCGCGCTGAGGCGCAGCAGGATCAATGCGAGCGTGAGCCCGATCGCGACCGGGAGCAACCACCAGGAGCGCGGCACGGTGAGGCGTTCGTCGTACATGCCCCCATTGTGGTCGCCGTTACGTCCGGCGGCGGACGGCACCCCCGGGCCCGGACCGGCTACCGGTCGGTAGGGTTGGGCACCGTGACCGGTTCCGTAGCCCCAGCCTCCCCGTCCGAGCGGCCGGCGCCGCCCCTGCCGCTCTCGCCCACCACGCCCCCGCCGGGCGCCGTCCTGCCGCCGCGCGCCCCCGAGGCCCCGGCCCCGGGAACCCGGCTCGGCTCGCACTACGAGCACTGCTTCGGCTGCGGCCCGGAGCACCCGGGCGGGCTGCGGATCGACGCGGTGGCGGGCCAGGGCCTCGACGTCACCGCCGAGTTCGCCGTCCGCTCCGCCCACCAGGGCGGCCCCGGCCTGGCCCACGGCGGGCTGCTGACCACCGCGATGGACGAGACGCTCGGCACGCTGAACTGGCTGCTGCACGCCCCGGCCGTCACCGGCCGGCTGGAGACCGACTTCGTCTGCCCGGTGCCGGTCGACTCCGTGCTGCACCTGCGCGCCTGGATCACCGGCGTGCACGGCCGGAAGATCTACAGCGCCGGCGAGGCGCGGATCGGCGGGCCCGACGGCCCGGTCGCGCTCCGCGCCCAGGCACTCTTCATCCAGGTGAAGCTGGAACACTTCACCCAGCACGGTCGTCCCGAGGACATCGAGAAGGTCCTCGACGACCCTGATCTGATGAAGCGCGCCCGAGCCTTTGAGGTGAACCCTTGAGCAGCACCCCCCGTCCGCCGGTAGACGTCCTGATCAGGCGAATCGACACCGAGCTGCCGCTGCCCGCGTACGCGCAGCCCGGTGACGCGGGCGCCGATCTGCGGACCGCCGTCGACGCCGAACTGGCCCCCGGTGAGCGGATCGTCCTGCCCACCGGCATCGCCATCGCGCTGCCGGACGGCTACGCGGCGTTCGTCCACCCGCGCTCCGGGCTCGCAGCTCGTTGCGGAGTTGCTCTGGTGAACGCCCCGGGGACGGTCGATGCCGGGTACCGTGGAGAGATCAAGGTGATCGTCGTCAACTTGGACCCGCGCGAAGCCGTCAGCTTCCGCCGAGGGGACCGGATCGCCCAGCTGGTGATCCAGCAGGTCGAGAAGGCCCGCTTCCACGAGGTGGCCGAACTGCCCGGGTCGGCACGAGCCGAGGGCGGGTTCGGGTCGACCGGCGGCCACGCCGCGGTCTAGGCTGCCCGCGGCCTCGTAGGAAGCCGAGCAGGTATTCGCATCGGTCTTGGACCGGGAAGGACAGTGACCGTGTTCCGTCGTCGCCAGAAGAGCGAGGACGCTGTCGAGCAGCTCGCCGACGACGCCATCAGCGCCGACGAGCCGGCCGATGACGTCGAAGGTTCCGCCGAGAGCGAGAACGTGACCGAACTGGACCCGGCGGAGCGGGTCGGCCTGCCGCCGGCTCCGCGTCCGGACGGTCCGTGGGACCACTCCGAGCTGGAGCAGCCGGAGGAAGGCCGGGTCGACCTCGGAGGCCTGCTGGTCCCCGGTGTCGAGGGCATGGAACTGCGCGTCGAGGTGGCCGGGGACGCGATCGTGGCCGCGACGCTGGTCCTCGGCAACAGCGCCATCCAGCTCCAGGCCTTCGCGGCTCCCAAGTCCGAGGGCATCTGGGGCGAGGTCCGTGAGGAGATCGCCAACGGCATCACCTCGCAGGGCGGCCTCATCGAGGAGGAGGAGGGCCCGCTCGGCTGGCACCTCCGGGCCCAGGTCCCCGTGCAGTTGCCGGACGGCACGCAGGGTGTCCAGCTGGTGCGCTTCGTCGGCTGCGACGGGCCGCGCTGGTTCCTGCGCGGTGTGATCTCGGGCCAGGCCGCGGTGCAGCCGGAGATGGCCGGGATCCTGGAGCAGGTCTTCCAGCAGACCGTCGTCGTCCGTGGCGAGACCCCGATGGCGCCGCGCGACCCGATCGTGCTGAAGCTTCCCGAGGACGCGCAGATGGTGGCCGACGGTGGCGGGGCAGCCGCCGCTGCCGGAGAGAGCGACAGCAACCGCTTCGGCGGCGCCGCGCTCGACCCGTTCGCCCGCGGCCCGGAGATCACCGAGGTCCGCTGAGCAGGCGTTGAGCCGGCGCCGAGCCGGCCGACCGCTCTTCGATCGCCCCCGCCCGGATGCCCGGACGGGGGCGATTTGCATGTGGCGGGCCGGTCCCCGTACAGTTCCGGAGTCGCACCGAGAGGGGCGGCGGAATGCGAATCCGATGAATGAAACTCCGGAAAACGGAGCGGAAAACATCTGATAAGCTTCAAACACGAAAGAACGAAGCGCCCGGAGGGCCCGCTGGAAGGCGGTCCGAAGGAAGTGTCCGTTCCTTGAGAACTCAACAGCGTGCCAAAAGTCAA
>NZ_JBEPAA010000050.1:0-62077 GCF_040298365.1 Kitasatospora sp. NPDC001603 | reverse complement strand
ACCGGCCTCCTCGCCCCCCGCCCCCCTCCGCGGCCCCCGCTCCCGGCCCCCCCCCTCGGCCCGTCTCTGGCCGTCGCGGCCCGGGCCGCGGAGCCCCCGGTGACCCCGGCCGCCGTGGACGCCCGGGGAGCCCGCGGGGTCTCCGGCGCCTCCGCGGCCCGCAGGAGGCCGGAGGCTAGCAGGTACTGGGCCAGGAGGTACGTCGCCATGATCCAGAACTGGTGCCCGGGCAGCTCGCGCCACTGCGCGAGCTTGGTGGCGATCAGGGTGTCGGAGAGCAGGAAGAGCGCCCCGCCGAGGCCGGTGCGCCACCCCAGCCCGGCCGAGGTGACGGCGGTCGAGGCGAGCAGCAGGCTGTACCCGGCCACCGGCGCCCGGAGGCCGCCGAGGTCCGGCCAGAGCCGGCCCACCATCACGGCCCAGGCCGTCGCGTACGCGGCCGTGACGATCAGCGCACGCCGCCGGTCCGTGAGCGCCCCTTGCCGGACGAACATCGTCACGTAGCAGACGTGCGCCGCCGCGAAGGAGCCCATCCCGGCCAGGAACGCGGTGTCGTCGCCGAGCTGGAGCAGGACGTCCCCGCCGCCGCTGAGCAGCAGCGCGGGCGCCAGCAGCTTCGGCGCCTCCCGCCCGGCCGCGGTGGCGGCCGTGACGCTGTGCGCGGCCAGCAGCGGCATCAGCGCCGGCTTGGTGGCGTGCCGCAGGGCGGGCGTGTCGGTGAGCAGCGCGCCCAGATGGGCCGCCGAGGTGGCGGCGAAGCCGGTGAGCAGCCCGGTGGCGGAGCGCAGGCGCCCGCCGAGGACGGCGCGGGTGGTGGTGCGGATGCTCATGCGGCGGTGTCCTCCGGTGGGTGGGGGCGGGCGGCCCGTTCGTCCGCACCCTAGGCGACCGGGTCCGTCCGGGGAAGGCCGGGTTACCCGCTGGTACTACCCGGGCGTAGGCCGGCGCGCGCCGACGGCCGGGGCCGCTCCGGCGGGGTACGCGCGGACCAATTCGCCGCGAGCTCCGGTTGGGGCCACCGGCGGTCGCGCCCACCGTCTAGTCTGGTCCACGACATGGAGCAGCAGGAGTACGCGGCCGGCACCACGCGGGTGGCCGGCGGCACGTCGGACGGGCGCACGGGCGGGGCGGGGCAGGGCACCACCGTCGCCGTCGTCGCCGTACGCGAAGCCGGTCCTGACGCTCCGCAGGAGACCGGAGGGGCTGTCCTCTCGCCCGATCCGGGGCTGCTCCGGCTGGCGCACTGGTTCGCCGAAGCCGATCCCGGGACCGCCGACGACCTCTGCGTCGCCACCTTCGGCCTCTACCCGGCCCGCCACTTCGGCGTCCCGGCCGAGCCGGTGACCGGTCCGGAGGCGGCGGCCGGTGACGCCGTCAGCTGGTGGCACGGTCCCACCGCGCACGCCCCCGCCGCGCTGCGGGTGCGCGAGCCGCGGCCGGCGCGCCGCCAGCGCCGGGCCCGGCGGGACGAGGGGGCGCTGCCCGTCGTCCGCTCAGGAGCCAAGCCGGGTCTGCCCGGAAAGCACCGCAAGCCCGAGCCGGCCCGCTCGGCCGCCGGCGCGCAGGACCGTTCCGCCGCCGCCGAGCGCCGGATCGCCGCCCGGCTGCTGCTCGCCCACCCGCTGGTCACCGCCTCCGGGCCGCACGCCGACGGGTTCCCGCTGATCCGGCGTCACCGCGACTGGCTGACGGGCCAGTTCGACACCCTGCTCGGCTACCGCCTGGTGGTCGGCCCCTGGCACGCCCGCCTCTACAAGGCCGGGCTCGGCCCCGGCGCCGCCCGCCGGCTCGAACACCCCGGCACCGGCGCGCCGTTCACCCCCGGCGGCTACGCCCAGCTCGCCCTCGCGCTGTCCCTGCTGGTGGACGCCCCCGAACGGCTCCCGCTCGGCCCCCTGCTGGCGGCGATGCGGGACGCCGCACCCGGTCCGGCCGCCACGCCCGCCGACCTCGCGATGGCCCTCGCCGCACTGGCCGACTGGCAGGTGCTCGGCGAGATACCCGCCGACCGGAGCGCGGACGGCGTCGTCCTGACGGTCGACCGGGAGCTGGCCCGCGCCGTACCCGCGGGCCCGCCCGCCCTCGCCGACGACGCCGCCGACCTGATCCGCCGCGCCGCCGGGGCCGAGCCCGGCACCGCCGTGCGCCGCCGCCTCGCCGAGACCCCCGCCGTGCTCGCCGCCGACCTGCCCGCGGACCAGCGCGACTGGCTCGACCTCCACCGCCGGACCGGCCCGGCCGCGCTCGCCGAGTTCCTCGGCCTGGAGGCCGAACTGCGGGCCGAGGGGGTCGCCCTGCTCGACCCCGCCGACGAACTCACCGACCTCGCCCTGCCGGGGGCCGGCACCCTCGCCCAGGCCGCCCTGCTGCTGGTCGAGCGCCTGGTCGAGGAGGTCCGCCCGCTCCCCGGCGAGGCCACCGGCGCGGACGTCCCGATCCCGGACGCGCTGATAGACGGCGTCCTCGGGGACATCGCCGACGAGTACGGGCTGCCGGCCGGCTGGCGGCGCGACTACCTCGCCGACCGCACCGCGCTGCGCCGCGACGCCCTCGACCTGCTGCACCGGATGGGCCTGATCACCCCCGCGCCGCGCGGCACCCGGCCGCCGGGCTGGCTGCTGCGCGCCCCCGCCGCCCGCTTCGCTCCGGCGCCCGATCTGCGGCCGGCCCCGGGGACGGGCCGGCACTCCCGCCGGGAGGCCCCGGTGGCGGCCCCGGCCGGCCCCCGGGCGGAGCAGCGGGCCTGAGCGCCACCGGCCCGCCGTCGAGCGGGTCGCGCGTCGGGAACGACAGAAGCACCGCGTCCGTGGCCGGTGGGCCGGACGGCGGTGCCTGGGGTCGGGCGCGGAGGGCGGCGGGATCAGCGGGTCATCGTCGGGCGGTGGCCGCCGTGAGCGGGCCGTGCTGGGCGGCTTCGACGGTGGCTCCCACACCGAGCGTGCCGAGGGCGATGGAGGCGAGAACGGCGGCACAGGCCAGGAAGCGGCGGTGGCGCTGCGGGAGCGGGAAGCGCGGATCCTGGAGGGTCGCCGGAGGGTTGGCGTTCATGACAGGGAGCGTTCCAGGGCGGCGTGAACGAGCGGTACGCGCGGGTGAAGTCCGGATGGGGGCCAAGCGTCGGTTCGTGCCGGATCCGCCCCGCCCCGGGGCGGGGCGGATCCGGGGCGGTCACCGGGACGGCGGTCGCGGCCCCCGCCGGGCGTCGGCCATCGCCTCGCCGACGGCCAGCCGGACGGCGTCCCGCAGGCCGTGCGCGGCGTGGAACCGAGAGGGGCCGGCCGCCGGATCCTCGCGCAGCTCCTTCACCAGGGCGACGCAGAGCAGCAGCATCACCACCACGAACGGCAGCGCGACCAGGATGGTGGCGTTCTGCAGCGCGGTGAGCCCGCCGGCCAGCAGCAGCGCGGCGGCGACCCCGCCCATCAGCACGCCCCAGACCACCACCAGCCAGGTGCGCGGGTGCAGCGAGCCCCGGCTGGAGAGCGAGCCGAGCACCAGCGAGGCGGAGTCGGCACTGGTGATGAAGAAGGTCATCACCAGCAGGACCGCGATCACGCTGGTCACCGAGCCGAGCGGGAGCGAGCGCAGCATCTCGAACAGCGAGGCCTCGGCGCCCTGGGGGATGGTGGCCACCAGGTCGGCCTCGCCGGTGGAGTTCAGCCGGATCGCCGTCCCGCCCATCACGCAGAACCAGACCACCGTCGCCCCGCTGGGGACCAGCAGCACGCCGGTGAGGAACTGCCGGATGGTCCGGCCGCGCGAGATGCGGGCGATGAAGGTGCCGACGAACGGCGCCCAGGAGAGCCACCAGGCCCAGTAGAAGATCGTCCAGGAGCCGAGCCAGCTCTCGTCGGTGAAGGCGCCGGTCTGGGTCGACATGGCGACCAGGTCGGAGAGGTAGCCGCCGACGGTGGACGGGATCGCGTCCAGGACGAAGACCGACGGGCCGAACACGAAGACGAAGAGCATGATCAGCGAGGCCAGCACGACGTTCGAGGTGGAGAGCCACTTGACGCCCTTGTGCACGCCGGAGAAGGCGGAGAGGACGAAGGCGGCGGTCAGCGAGCCGATGATGACCAGCTGGGTGCGTTCGGTGTTCTCGACGGAGGAGATGAAGCCGAGGCCGTCCGCCACCTGGAGGGCGCCCAGGCCGAGGCTGGTCGCCGAGCCGAAGACGGTCGCGAACACCGCCAGCAGGTCGATCGCCCGGCCGGGCCAGCCGTTCGCGCCGCGTTCGCCGATCAGCGGGACGAAG
This sequence comes from Kitasatospora sp. NPDC001603, assembly GCF_040298365.1. Classification (NCBI taxonomy): domain Bacteria; kingdom Bacillati; phylum Actinomycetota; class Actinomycetes; order Kitasatosporales; family Streptomycetaceae; genus Kitasatospora; species Kitasatospora sp. NPDC001603. The sequence goes on along the minus strand of NZ_JBEPAA010000050.1, from coordinate 57,822 downwards.
GCGGCGGAGATCCGGTTGCCCCGGCCCTTGCGGAAGGTGGTGTAGGCGAGCGCCAGGCCGCCGACCGCGTAGATCGCCCAGGGGTGCAGGGTCCAGTGGAAGAGCGAGAACTCCAGCGCCTGCTGGGCGGCGGCCGGGCTCTGCGGCTCCAGGCCGGAGCCGGGCTGCGGCGCGGCGTAGAGCTGGAGCGGTTCGCCGACGCCGTAGAACATGAGGCCGATGCCCATGCCGGCGCTGAACATCATCGCGACCCAGGCGAGGGTGGAGAACTCCGGCTCGTCGTCGTCGCGGCCGAGCCGGATCCGGCCGAAGCGGCTGAACGCGAGCAGGACGGTGAGCACCAGGAAGACGTCGGCGGCGACCACGAACAGCCAGCCGAAGTTGTGCAGCACCCAGCCGAGCGCGGTGTCGGACGTCCGGCCGAGCGAGTCCTCGGCGAAGACGCCCCAGGCGACCACCCCCAGCACCAGCACGGCACTGACGCCGAACACCGTCCGGTCGACGGGGAGGGTCGCGGCGGGTTCGTCCGGGCCTGGTGGCTGGCTGCTCATGAAGGTCCCTCTCCTGGCGTACTGGACGGTCGGCGACACGATCGGAAAATGGATACATGTCGTACTATGTCCACTCCTCGGGGGTGCCGGGGGGAGGGCACGCCGGGGAGAGGCGACCGGACGGGCCGTCAGGGCGAGGGCCGGCGCGCCGGGCGGACGGGCCGTCAGGCGGCCGCGTACGCGCGGGCGGAGGGCCCGGTGGCCGGGGCGGCGGTGTCCAGGTACCCGGCCAGGGCCTGCCGGCTGCGGGTCAGCTCGGCGATCCGGGTGTCGAGTTCGGCCAGCTCGCCGCGGAGGGTGGCGAGCAGGTCGGGGCAGGCCTCCAGGGCGGGGACGGGGCCGCTCGCGCACGGCAGGATCTCGGCGATCACCCGGGTGGACAGGCCCGCCGCGAGCAGGCCGCGGATCTGCCGCACCCGGATCTGGTCGCCCTCGCGGTACTCGCGGTAGCCGGCGGCCGACCGGTCCGGTTCGAGCAGCCCCTGCTCCCCGTAGTACCGCAGCAGGCGGGTGGACACCCCGGTCAGGCGGGCGAGTTCTCCGATGCGCATGACCGGGCGAACGCCCGTCCGGGCCGGGCTGTTCCCGGCCCGGACGCGGCGGGGCCGTCGCTACGCCGGCCGACCGGTCACGAAGTCCATCAGCAGCGCGCGCAGTTCGGGCAGGCGCTCGACCACCGGGAGGTGCCCGCTGGCGAGTTCGACCAGCCGGGCGCCCGGGATGCCCTCGGCCAGGGCGCGGTGCTGGCTCGGCGCGACCAGCATGTCCTCGGTGGTGCTGATCACCAGCGTCGGCACGGTGACCCGGGCCAGGTCGCCGCGTACGTCCACCCGGCCGGCCAGGCCGAACTGCTGGCGGTAGCCGGCCGGGACGGGGGCGAGCAGGGCGGCGCGCAGGTCCGCGAGCTGCTCGGCGGTGAGCGCGTCGACCCAGGTCTCGCCGAAGGCGACCGCGAGCACGAAACGGGCCAGCAGCTCCGGGTGGTCGGCCAGGCCGGCGGCCAGCTCGGCGGTGAGCCGGAGCCGGTGGTCGCCGCCGGCCACCCCGGCGAGCAGCAGCAGCGAGCGGACCCGGGCCGGGTGCCGGGTGGCGGCGCGGACGGCGACGGCGGCCCCGAGCGAGTACCCGGCCAGGTCGAAGCTCTCCAGGCCCTCCTCGACGGCGGCGGCGACCAGCCGGTCCGCCAGCTCGTCGAGCGAGGGCCCGGCCGGCTCGAACGGGGTGTCGCCGGAGCCGGGGAAGTCGGGTGCGACGACGGTGCGGTGGGCGGCGAGGTCGTCCAGCAGCGGCCCCCAGTTGTCCCGGGCGCTGCCGCCGGCGCCGTGCGCGAGCAGCAGGCCCGGGCCGGAGCCCCGGACGATCCGGGCCAGCGCGGGCGGGGTGGCGGGGGACGGCTCGGTCATGGCGGGGCTCCTGTTCACCTGGATGGCTCGGTGACCGGCACGCTAGGAGTTCACACCGGTGTGAAGGTCAAGTCCGGTGCGGGCCGAACCGTCCGCGCGGCGTCGATCGGCGGGATCGGCGGACGCGACACGGTTCGCGATCGTATGATCCGGGCGTGACCGGAGGCCCGAGCGCCGCGAGACCGACCGGGCGGACCGCCGCCCCGGTCCGGAGCGCCGCTGCCCGCCGGGCCGTCGCCCGCCGCGCCAGACGCACCGACCGCTGTCGCTGAGCCCCGCCCGCGCGCCCCGCGCCGGGCCGGAGCGGGCCCGCGCCGTCGGCGCCCCGTCCCCGCCCGCCCGGCCGCGCGGCCCGCCCGACCGTCCGCCGCAACCGAACGGAAGTGTGCCCGTGCCCACCGCGAACCCCCTTCGGACCACCCCCGCGAGCCCGATCCCCGGCGAGGCCGCCTACGACCGGCTCCGCCGCCGGCAGTGGTCGGCCGGCGAGGCCCGCGCCGACGGCGTCGAGCGCCGGACCCTGCTGCGGATGCTCACCGCCGCCGGGGTGCTCGCCGCACCCGCCGCCGGCGGGCTGGTCGTCCCGGACCGCGCCCGGGCGCGGACCGCGACCGCCGCGCCGGGAGCGCTTGCCGAGCCGCCCACGGCCCTCGCGGGTACGGTGTCCCCCGTGCCCGGCATCGTGAAGCCGCTGCCCGCCGAGTGGTTCCTCCCGCGCGGGACCAACGCCGAGATGCGCTGGGACGCGCTGCGCGACGCGGCGGGCGCGATCGGTCGGCACGTCCCGGTGGAGCGGTTCTTCGTCCGCAACCACACCAGTACCCCGGTCATCGACGCCGACAGCTGGCGGCTGCGGCTCTTCGGCAGCGGCCTGCGCGGCGGCCCGGACGCCGGGCGGCCGGTCGAGTTCGGCCTGGCGGACCTGCGCGCCCTGCCCTCGACCAGGATCAGCGCCCTGATCGAGTGCGCCGGCAACGGCCGCAGCTTCTACGCCACCCAGCAGAACCAGCCCGTGCCCGGCACCCCCTGGACGCTCGGCGGGGTCGGCTCCGCCCAGTGGCGCGGCGTGCGGCTGGCCGAGGTGCTGCACCGGGCCGGACTGACCCGGGACGCGGTGGACGTGCTGCCCAGCGGCCTCGACCCGGCGTACGTGAGCGGCGGCGTCGACTTCGGCCGGGTGCGCCGCCCGCTGCCGGTCGCGAAGGCGCTGGACGACGTGCTGCTCGCCTACGAGATGAACGGCGAACCGCTGACGCCCGACCACGGTGCGCCGCTGCGGCTGGTGGTGCCGGGCTGGATCGGGATCGCCTCGATCAAGTGGGTCGGCTCGATCGAGGTCGCCGACCAGCCGCTGTACTCGCCCTGGAACACCGACTTCTACCGGATGTTCGGTCCTGACTACCCGGCCGGCGGAAGTGCGCCGGTCACCACCCAGGTGGTGAAGAGCGCCTTCGAACTCGCCCGTGACGCGGTGCTGGCGGCGGGCCGCGAGCACCGCCTGTACGGACGCTCCTGGTCGGGCGCGGCGCCGGTCCGCCGGGTCGAGGTGAGCACCGACGGCGGCCGGCGCTGGCACCGCGCCGAGCTGCGGGACGAGCCGCGCGCCGACAACTGGACGCGCTGGAGCCTCGACTGGCGCCCGGACCGGACCGGCCCGTACGAGCTGCGGGCGCGCGCGACCGACCGCCGCGGCAACACCCAGCCCGCGACGTCCGTGTTCAACCGCGAGGGCTACCTGTTCGACGCGGTGGTGGTCCACCCGGTGACGGTCGCCTGACGCCGCTCAGCCGGTGGGGCTGGCCTCGTACGGCGCCCCGTACGGCGTCTCGTACGGGGTCAGCACCAGCCGCACCACGTCCTCCAGCCGCCGCCGGGCGTCGCCGAGCGTGGTGCGGCCGGTCACCCAGGCGGTGAGCTCGCCCTGCCAGGCGTGGCCGACGATGTGCCGCACCAGGTCGCTCGCGGCGGCCGGCACCTCGGCCATCACCGCCTGGAGCGCGGTGCTGTCGGCCCGGGCCATGCCCTGCAGCGCCTCGCTGGCGAAGGGGTCGGTGGAGGCGGCGACGGCCACCCGGAGCCGGGCCAGTTCGGGCTGGCGCTGGTAGGCGCGCATGCCTCCGCGCACGAAGCGCACCACCCGGTCGGTGGCCCCCAGCCCGGCCCGCGGTCCGCGCAGCTCCGCCACCAGGTCGGCCAGCAGCAGCCGGTGCCATTCGGCGATGGCCGCGGCCAGCAGGTGGTCCTTGGAGGAGAAGTAGCGGTACGCCGTCCCGAGGGCGACTCCGGACCGCTCGCAGACCTGTTTCATCTGCAGCCGCTCGACACCGATCTCGTTCACCAGGGCGAGCGCGGCCGCGATCAGGGACTCGCGGCGTTCGAGCTGACGTGGAGACATCGCCTCCACCGGTCGTGGTGACAGGTCAACCTTGGTCACCCGCACCATGATACGGCTCGGAACCGCTCAGGAGTATGACGCCGACCGGTCGCCCCGCGTTCGCCCGCCGTCCACCGGTGGCCGGCGGACGGCGGCGCGGAACCGGGGTCAGTGCGCCCGGGGTGCCCGGTCGCGGATCAGGGCCTCCTGGACGGCGGAGGCGACCAGCCGGCCGTCCCGGTCGTAGAACTCGCCGAGCGACAGCCCCCGGCCGTCCGAGGAGGAGGGGCTGCGCTGGGCGAACAGCAGCCACTCGTCGGCCCGGAACGGGCGGTGGAACCACATCGCGTGGTCCAGCGAGGCCATGATCAGCCGGGGCGGCTCGGTGCGCTGGAAGAAGTTCGGCTGGACGTGCAGCCCGGCCGTCGAGGCCAGCGTGAGGTCCGAGAGGTAGGTCAGCGCGCAGACGTGCAGCAGCCGGTCCCCGGCGGGGAGCGGGGAGGCGGTGCGCAGCCAGACGAACTGCTGCGGCATGCCCGGGACGGCCGGCGGCACGCCGGGCGCGTCCGGCGGGACGAACCGCAGGTCCAGTGAGCCGAAGCCGCCCGTGCGGGTCAGCGCGGCGCGGGCCTCGGCGTCCCAGCCCGCCAGCGCGTCCGGCAGCTCCTCCGGGCCGGGCAGCGCCGGCATCTCCCGGTGGCGGTCGGCGGCGGGCTCGGGCCGCTTGAAGGAGGCGGAGAGCGTGAAGATCGCTTCGCCGCCCTGGACGGCGGTCACCCGGCGGGTGGCGTAGGACATCCCCTGGCGGACCCGGTCGACCTCGTAGCGGATCGGCCGGGACGGGTCCCCGGGGAGCAGGAAGTAGCTGTGCAGCGAGTGCACGTCCCGGTCGTCGCCGATGGTGTGCCCGGCGGCGGTCAGCGCCTGCGCGGCGACCTGGCCGCCGAAGGCGCGCATCGGGGCGCCGGCGTGGCAGCGCCCCCGGAACGTGTTCTCGTCCAGCCGCTCGATCCGCAGCAGCTCGGCGAACGAGCCGGCGGTGTCGGCGGCCGGGCTCTCCTTCTCGGTCAGGTCGGTCACGGGGACATAGTGGCAGAAGCCGCCGTCCGGCGGTGTGACCGGGGTAACCCGGGGGAGCGGGGGAGCCGGATAGAACCTGTTCCATTACTGGCCCCGGTCCGGGCGCTCTCCGACGGATTGTCAGTCGCCCCTCCTAGCGTGCTCCGCATGACGCAAGCCGCACACGCGTACGCCTATCTGCGCCCGTCCGCCGTTCTCGACGGGGCCGACGGCCCACGCCTCGCCCTGGAGACCTCCGGCGGCGCCACGCCGCTCGGCGCGGTCGCCAACCCGCGCTTCTTCGCGGGCTTCCTGGCCGACCCGGCCCCGGCCGCCGCCGCGCTGCTCGCGGTCGCCGACGTGGCCGCCGCCCGCTACTACCAGCCGCTGCTGCGCGCCTCGCTCGACCCGGTGGTCACCGCCAACGGCGACCGGCTGCGCTTCGAGTCCTTCTCCGGCTGCTGCGGCGTCTACGCCCGGCTCGACGTGCTCCGGGCGGGGCTCGACGGCGACGACATCGGCCACGGCACCACCAACGTCGACGTCAACAACCCGCTGCGGGAGGCGCTCACCCGGATCGGTCCGGCCGAGCCGCTGCACCTCGCGGTGGGGCCCGACGCACTGGAGGTCACCACCTTCGACGGACCGGTCGTCGAGAAGAAGGTCCCGCTGCCCGAGCGCTGGGTGCGCGGCTTCGCCGAGACCCAGGTGACGGCCGCCGCCTTCGACCTGCGCGCCGAGCTGCCCGCCGCCGAGGCGGTCCGCTTCCTGCGCTCGCTGCCGCGCGGCGGCGGGCGGGCCCGGTCCGCCGCCGGCTGGGTCGTCCCGGCCGGCCGGACGCTGCGCCCGACCACCCGGCCCGTCCCCGGCGCGGTCTGCCTGCCCGGCCCGGAGCGGCTGGTGGCGCTCCAGCGGGTGCTGCGGCACGCGCTGGCCCTGCGGGTGTACGGCCCGGTCGCGGGCGACGCCCCGGCGGCCTCCGCCTGGGAGGTGGTGCTGCCCGGCATGCGCCTCACCCTCACCCTCTCGCCGGACGCCTCACGCGGCTTCTCCGGGGAGGGCGGCGTGCTCGGCGCGCTGGCCACCGGCGCCGCCGAGCAGGACGCCGAGCTGGTCGCGGTGCTGCTGGCCTGGGAGCCGCGGATCGACGTCGCCGAACTCGCCGAGCAGTCCGGGCTCACCCCGGCCCGGGTCCGGGCCGCCCTCACCAGGCTCGGCACCGCCGGGCAGATCGGCTACGACACCGCCGAGGCCGCCTACTTCCACCGCCAGCTGCCGTACGACGCCGGCCGGGCCGAGGCGCGGAACCCGCGGCTGCGGGCCGCGCACGCGCTGGTCGCGGCGGGCGCGGTACGGCTGGAGCCGGGCGGCGCGCTCGCCGAGGTCACCGTGGACGACCACCACCAGCGGGTGCGCACGGACGAGGCGGGCCGGGTGAGCTGCACCTGCCTCTGGTGGGCCAAGTACCGGGGCGGACGCGGTCCGTGCAAGCACGCGCTGGCGGTCGCCGTGGTGCGGGAGCGGGTCGCGAGCGGGCGGGAGGCGGGCGCGTGAGCGGCGTCGAGGAGTTGCTGCGGGCGGTTCGCGAAGGGCGGACCCCGCAGGTGCCGGCGCTGGTCGCGGCGCTCGGCCCGGCCGAGCGGCGGGCCTGTCTGCCGGCCCTCAAGGAGCTGCGCAAGGAGCTCCGCGGCGAGTGGTCGAACGCGGCGACCGCGCGGGCCGGGGCGGTGCTGGTGGCCGGCGCGGGCTGCCACGCCGGGCCGGCCGGCGCCGCCGCCTGGATCGGCGGGCGGGACTTCGCCGGCCGCTCCTGCGCCCGCCACCCGGCGCTCGGCACGGTCGTCGAGGCCCAGCCGGTCGAGTGGCAGATCGAGGTGGTCAACCGGCTGGCGGCCCGCCGCGGCTCGGGCTGGAGCTGGGACCTCTACCCGCTGATCGAGCGGACCGTCCGGCGGACCGGCTGCCCGGTGCCGGCCACCGAGGCCTTCACCGGCGAGTGGCTCGACCGGGTCGGGGCCGACGACGGCCGCCGGGACCGGAGCCGGACGCTGCTGGAGCACCTGCGCGAGGACGCCTTCACTCCGGTGCTGGCGCCCCGGGTGTTCGAACTCGCCGACATCGGCTGGCGGTTCGAGCACCGGCGCACCGAGCGGCCCGGGGACTCCTGGCCCGCCGCCCTCACCGCGCTGGCGGCCGAGGGCCGGGTGGACCGCGCCGAGCTGATCGACCGCTGCCTGGCCCGGCTGGTGCGCGGCGGCAAGCCGGGTGACCAGCGGGCCTTCCTGGGCGTCCTGGCGGCACTCGCGCCGAGCCCGGACGAGTACGCGAAGCAGGTCCGGAGTCTGGTCGCCATGCTGGACGCGCTCTCGGTGATCGCCGGCCACGCCCAGCAGGTGCTGTCCGAGCTGGACGCCGCCGGGCTGGTCGAGCCCGAGGTGCTGGCGGAGGCCTCGGCGGTGGTGCTGTTCCGGACCGAGAAGAAGCTGGTGCGCGCCCAGCTGGGCTGGCTGGACAAGGCCGCGAAGCGCTCGCCCGAACGCGCCGGCCCGGTGGTGCTGGCGGCCGCCGAGGCCTTCGGCCACCCCGACTCCGCCCTCCAGGAGCGGGCCCTCGCCGTGGTCGCCCGCCACCTGCGGGCGGCGGGCGAGGCGGTGCTGCCCGACCTGCGCCTCGCCGCCGAGGGGCTGAACCCGGCCCACCACGCCCGCGCGGGCGAGCTGCTGGGCGCGCCGGTCGGCGGCGACGACCCGGACACCGGCTGGAGCGAGCTGCTCCCGCCCGCTCCGGTGCCGAGGCCGCTGGGCGAGCCGATCGCGACGGCCGCCGAGGTCGCCGAGGAGCTGTCCGTGCTGCTGGCCGCCGCGCAGCCCGAGGTCGCGGACTTCGAGCGCACCCTGGACGGTCTCGTCCGGCACGCGCACCTCGACCGCGCGGCGCTCGCCGAGGCGCTGGCGCCGGTGCTGCGGGTGCACCCGTGGACCGGGTTCGGCCGGTGGCACGACTGCGGGCCGGAGGACGTGCTGTACGTCGCGGCCGTGATCGCCGGTGCGGCCGACCCGCGCCTGCGCGGCGCCGTCTTCCGGGACAGGAACTCGGTGCCGCTGCGCGGCGGGCACAACACGGTGTACGGCAACGTGTTCGCCGTCCGGCTGACCGAGGCGGCCGAGCGGGTCACGGCCGACCGGCCGCCGCTGCTGCTCGCCACCCCGACCGACACCACCGGCGCGCTGTCGGCGCAGGCCCTGGTCGACCGGCTGGGCCGCTACCAGGAGGCCGGGGTCGAGCCGGGGGAGGCCGATCTGCACGCGGCGCTGCTGCGGCTCACCGTGACCGCGGACGAGGCCGTGCTGGCCGCCGCCGACCGGCTGACCTCGCCGGCCGGGCGCTGGACGGCCCGCTGGCTGCGCGAGGGGGGTCTGCCGGGCCAGCCCTCCGAACGGGTGCGGTTCGCGCCGCCCGCCCGGGACGCCGGCGCCCGGTCGTTCTTCTGGGAGCGCCGGCGGGAGCACCAGTGGGAGGGCGTCAAGCGGATCTGCGTCGCCCAGCCCGGCGTCGGGGCGGGCCCCGCGGGCCCGGCCGGCGAGCGGCTGGGCGCCGAGTTCCGGGCGCTGCTGGCGGCCACCGAGCCCAGCGTGGCGCGGGCGTCGGCCCAGGACGAGTGGCTCTGGCAGCCGACCGCGCACTGGGCCGCCGTCCTGCCGCACCACCGGGAGGAGCTGGCCGCCCGCTGGCTCGACGGGTTCGCCGACGGCGCCGACCGGGAGCAGCGCGGCGCCGCCGGGCTGCTGCCCGTCCTCGCCGAGGCCGGCGGACCGGCTGGTCCCGCGCTGCACCTGGCGCTGGCGTACGGGCTGGGCGCCCGCTTCCCCGAGGACCGCACGGCCGCGGTGGACGCCCTGCTCGTCCTCGCCGCCCGCAGGTGCCTCGACGGCGGGCTGCTCGGCCGTGAGCTGGGGGAGCTGGTCACCGAGGGCACGGTGAAGCCCAACCGGCTGGCCCAGGCGCTGACCGCGGCCGCCGACACCGGCGCGTACGGCACGGTCTGGTCGGTCCTGGCGCCCGCGCTGCCGGCCGTGCTGGCGGGCGCCGCGGGCCGGGGCACCGGTGAGCTGGTCGCGCTGGCCGCCGACTGCGCCCGGCGCAGCTCGGCCCGGGGCCCGATCCCCGAGGTGACGGAGGCGGCGGCCCGGCCCGGTACCGCCCGCCTGGTGAAGGAGGCCCGCGCCCTGCGCGACATCCTGGCGGGGTGACGCCCGGGGTGACCCGTGGAGCCCGGCCGCCCGCCCCTGCCGCCCGGGCCGCAGGGGCCCGGGCGGCAGGCCCTAGGGTGAGCCGGTCCGTTCCTCGCCGAGACCACTGCCCGGAGCCCCCGTGCTGCACCTGCGCCTGATCGTCCCCCACGACCTGCGGAAGGCCGTCCTCGACAGCCTGGACGGCTTCGTCGGCGTGACCCATGTGGTGGTCCTGCCGGACGCCGCCGTCCGGCCCGCCGGGGACGTGGTGCTCTGCGACGTGCCGCGCGAGTCGGCGGACGAGGTGCTCGGGGCGCTGCGGGAGACCGGGCTCTCCGAGCGGGGGGCGATCAGCGCCGAGGAGGTCGCGCTGACCCTCTCGGCCGCCGCCGACGAGGCCGAGCGGCTCGCGCCGGGAGAGGGAGCGGACGCGCTGGTCTGGGAGGCGGTCTCCGAGATCACCCACGAGGAGTCCACCCTCACCGCCGTCTACCTGGCCTTCCTCACCGTCGCGACCATGCTGGCCGCGTGCGGGGCCGTGCTGGACAGCGCGATCCTGGTGGTCGGCGCGATGGCCGTCGGGCCGGAGTTCGGGCCGCTGGCCGGGTTCTGCGTCGCGCTGGTCCAGCGGCGGGCCCGGCCCGCCCTGCGGTCGCTGAACGCGCTGGTGGCCGGCTTCGCGGTCGCGATGGCGCTGACCGTCCTGTTCTCCCTGCTGATGGACGCCCTCGGGCTGTTCAGCCAGGCGGCTTTCGACGGAGCGCGGCCGAACACCTCGTTCATCTGGCAGCCGGACGCGACCTCCTTCGTGGTCGCCCTGCTCGCGGGTGTCGCCGGTCTGCTCTCGCTGACCTCGGCGAAGGCCGGGATGCTGGTCGGCGTGGCGATCTCGGTGACCACCGTACCGGCGGCCGCCAACGCGGCGGTCGCGCTCGGCTACGGCGACCTGAACCAGTTCTGGGGCTCCAGCTGGCAGCTGCTGGTGAACATGCTGGGCATCGTGGTGGCGGGGGTGCTGACGCTGCTGGTGCAGCAGGGTGCCTGGCGGGTGATCCGCCGCCGGGCGAAGCAGGAGGCGGCGAGCTGACGGCGGCAGCTGACGGCGCGGCGGGCTGACGCACGCCGGGCCGCCGCGGCTCAGACCGGTACGCCGTCGTCCTCCGCGGCGCCCTGGGGGCGGACCGGGGGGTGGCCCGCCGCCCCGGCCAGGCCGTCCGGGACGAGCAGTTCGCGGTCGTCGCGGGGCAGCGCCGCGACCGCCCGCCACCAGAGCCGCGGGGCGGGCGGGTCCGCCGGCTCGAAGGGTTTGCCGGGGCGCGGCACCGCCAGCCGGGCACCGAGCGCCTGGGCGGCGGCGACCACCCGTTCGGCGGGCTCCTCCCAGGGGTGCGGCGCCAGGTTGAAGGTGCACCAGTGGATCGGCAGCAGCAGCTCGCCGCCGAGGTCGAGATGGGCCCGGACGCCCTCCTCGGGCGTCATGTGCACCTCGGGCCAGAAGTCGCTGTACGCGCCGACCTGCATCATCGTCGCGTCGAAGGGCCCGAACCGGCGGCCGATCTCGGCGAACCCGGGGAAGTAGCCGGTGTCGCCGCTGTGGAAGAGCCGGTGCCCGCCGCCGGACACCACCCAGGACGCCCAGAGGAACAGCGCGCTGGTGCGCGGGCCGCGGCTGCAGTAGTGCCGGGCCGGGGTGGCGGTCAGCGTCAGGCCCGCCACCTCGGCCGACTCCCACCAGTCCAGCTCGACGATCCGGTCGGCCGGCACGCCCCAGTGCTCCAGGTGCGCGCCGACCCCGAGCGGGACGGCGAAGACCGCGTCGGTGGCGGACAGCGCGCGGACGGCGGCCATCTCCAGGTGGTCGTAGTGGTCGTGGGAGACCACCACGACGTCCACCGGGCCGAGTTCGGCGAGCGGCAGCGGGACGGGGTGCAGCCGCTTGGGACCGGTCCAGCCGAACGGTGAGCAGCGCTCGCCCCAGACCGGGTCGAAGAGCACCCGGCGGCCGCCGATCTCGGCCAGCACGGTGGCGTGGCCGAGCCAGCTGAGCCGCAGTCCGGACGCGGGGGGCCGGGCCAGGTCGACCGGGAGCAGCCGGTGCAGCGGCACGGCGGCGGTCGGCACCCGGCGGGTCCTGTCGGCGGCGAGCTGGGCGCGGGTGATCTCCAGCGGGCTGCGCTCGTACACCAGTCGGCGGGTCGGCAGCGGGTTGCGGAACGCGCCGTCCGCGAACTGCGGGGAGCGGTGGATCCGGGCCAGCCGCTCGCCCCGGGGGTCGGCCCCGAAGGCGTCCGTCCGGACCCGCTGCCAGGCCGCGCGGGGGAGTCCGGCCAGGCCCGGCGCCGTCGTGGTCGCTGAGGGGACGGAGAACTGCGAGGCCAGAGCGGCGACGCGGGAGAACCACGGGACGGGGCGGGGCACGGCACCTCCAAGGGGGCTGCGGCTACCGGGCATGCCGGGGCGCGTACCCACGGCGGTGAGACCGAAGCGGTACGACGACCATCTCGTCGGAGGTTACTCGCAGTGGGCGGTCCGGACCCGGTGGACGGCCCCACGCGTGCCGTTCGGCGTACGCCGGGCCGAACGGCACGTGCGGGCGGGCCCGGCCCGGCCCCCTGGGCTCAGGCGTAGAAGCGGGTGATCGTCTCGGCGACGCAGTGCGGCTTCTCGCTCTCCGCGCTGGTGATGGTGAACCGGACCACCGCCTGGACGCCACCGGGCACCTCGGTCGCGGAGACCAGCTCGGCGGTGGCCCGCAGCGCGGTGCCGACCGGCACCGGAGCCGGGAAGCGCACCTTCTCGGAGCCGTAGTTCAGCGCCATCCGGACGCCCTCCACGCTGTAGCACTCCTTGGCCAGCACCGGGATCATCGAGAGCGTGAGGTACCCGTGCGCGATGGTCGAGCCGAACCGGCTCTCCTTCGCCCGCTCCGGGTCGACGTGGATCCACTGGTGGTCGCCGGTGGCCTGGGCGAACAGGTCGATCCGCTCCTGCTCGACGGTGTGCCACCGGCTGGTGCCGAGTTCGGTGCCGACGGCGGCGGTCAGGTCGGCGAGGGAGGCGAAGGTCGTCACGGTGCGCTCCTGGTGGCAGGCGGAGGTGGGGGAACTCCGGGAGAGTATGCCTACTCGCCGGTCACCTGTCAGGGGGCCGTCCACGGCGGGCGCTCCGCCGTCCACGGCGGGCCGGTCACCGGTCCGGCGAGCTTCGGGGCCGGTCGGACGAGCACACCCCTACGACCGCTGCACCGTGCGGCCGGCGGGCAGCAGCCGGCGGCCGCCGACCAGCTCGGGCACCAGTGCGACGAACATCGGGTCGGGATCGCCGACCCAGGGGCGCAGCCCGCTGCGCAGCGCCCGGCGGACCAGCTCCGGGTCGCGCACCACGTCCGCCCGGCCGTGCACCAGGACGCTCCAGCCGGTCCGGGTGACCGCGTCCAGCCGGTCGGCCTGAAAGGCGACGACGGTGCCGTCCAGCCCGCGCGCGGTGGTGCTGCTCCGGCGCACCGCCAGCAGCAGCCGCCCGTCCGGCGTGACGTCGAAGGAGACCGGCAGCACGGCCGGCAGCGCGTGCTCGGTGTACACCACGCGTCCGACGGGCACGGTGCTGAGCAGCCGAAGGCACTCGGCCTCGCACAGGGTCTCCACCCGGTCGTCACGGTCCATGGGTCCGATCGTGCCCCCGCCGGTGTGCGGCCGATAGGGCCCATGGTCCCGGAGCGGCCGGGCCGGGAGCCCCGTCGCCGCGGCCCGGGGCGGTAGCTTGTCCGGCGGCGGGTGGAACGTGCCGCCGGCACGGGCGGCACCCGGCGACCGGGGCCGGGCGGCCCGGCGGCGCACGCAGGACAGGGCAGGACAGGGGCCGCGGCGGTACACGGGCGCGGCGGGCGGTCCCGGGTTGCCGGGGCCGGCGAGGAGGGGGCGGTGCGGGTGGTCAGTGGGGTCGACCTTGTGGTGATCGGGGCGGACGGCGGGCCGGACCGCGGCTTCGGCGGTTCGGCGCTCGCGGCGGACGGCGCCCGGCTGCTCGCCGACGTGCTGCCCGGGATGTGCTTCGACGCCGGATCGGCGGGCTGCCGGGTGGCCGTGGTGGAGCCGGGCGCGGACGCCAACACCATGCTCACGACGGTGCGGGAGGCGGCCGCGCGGCCGGGCCGGTGGCTGCTGGTCTGCCTGGTGGGCCAGTTGGTGGCGGATCCGCGCGGCCGGCGGCTGGCCCTGGTCACCGGCGGCAGCACCGCCGACAACGCGTACCGGCGCGGGCTCGCCTGGGACTGGGTGGTCAGCGCGATGGTCCACGGCGACCAGGAGGAGGCGCTGCTGCTGGTCGACGCCGTCGTGGACCGGGACACCTGGTCGGCTCTCGAACGCGGTGGCGGCGAGGACGGCGTCGGCGAGCTGCTCAGCTACTCGCGGGTCCCGCTCTGGGGCCGGATCGGCCGCTACACCCCCGGCAGACGCGGGCGGGACGCCGTACTGCCGGGTGGCGAGGGGTCGTTCAGCCGGGCCCTGACCGGGGTGCTCCGGCAGGGGCTCCCCGGCGCACCGGCCGCCGTCGCCCCGCTCGACCTCCAGCCGGCCGTCGCCGGTCTGCTCGACGGCGGTGATCCGGCCGGTGCGCCGGGCGCGCGCCTGCTCGTACCGCCGCCGGGCGGGCGCCTCCTGATGCGCAATCGGGCCGCGGTGCGGGGCGCATTGGCCGGATTGTCGCTTTCCGAAGAACTGTTGGCCGTCCTGTGGCGTGAAAGTGCCCCGACGGATCCACCTTCCACGTAAGGTCAGGTGGCCCGGGGTGTTGCCGTGAAGGGGTGGCTTGGCGAAGAATCGATGCTCTCGCGGCAACACCGGCGGGACAGCGGAATTCTTCTGGCGACCACAGACCACGGACGGGGTCGGTCGCGACGAGGTGGGGCGATGCGGCGGCGCGGAAATGTATTGCGCCCTGGGGCGGTTGGGGTCGCTGGGCTGGTTTTGGCGATGCTCCTGACCGCCTGTGGGAGCGGTGGTGGCGCCGGTTCCGTCGATCATCTCGGGACGGCTGCGCCCAGTGTTGCGGGAGTGAACCCGGTAACTCCTTCGGGTGGTTCGGCAAACGTCGGGATCGCGCCGACCGAAGGGCCCGAAGGCGCGGCGGGGCGCCTGGCGCTGAGCACCTATCAGGACTGGTGGCAGACCCAGGCGGCGGACTTCGCCCGGGCCGATTCGGACGGCTCCCAGTTGGAGACGTACTCGTCCGGGAAGGCACTGGCCGACGCCCTCGTCAATCTCCGTCAGCTCCATGACGCCAAACTGGTGATGATCGGCGCCCCGCGGAATTCACCCGTGGTGAAGAGCGTCGATCTGAAGGCGGACCCGCAGGCCGCCGTCATCGAGGACTGCCTCGATGTGACCGACTGGCACCAGGCCGATGCGACCACCCGCGCGGTAAAGGATCCACCGCGGCGGCTCACCCGGTACATCGCGACCGTTTCCCTGCGACAGTTCCAGACGCGCTGGCTGATCTACGAGTTCAAGCGGGAGGTGGACCGAACATGCTGAAACCGGTACGGCGATTCGTGATCCGCACGCTGTTGGTCGCGGGATTGCTGTTATCCCCGGCCGCGCCTGCGATGGCGGACGAACCACCGATCGGCGGGGACGTCACGCACTGCGCCGTCAACGTCATCTGCGAGGGCGGCACCATCCCCGGCGGCACGCCCTCCCCGGGCGGCGGCGGGACCGGCGGCGGGAGCACCGGCGGCCCGCAGATCTGCCGCTGGAACGGCCAGGACTGGCCCTGCCACGACCCGGAGCTGGGCTGGTTCAGCGGCTCGACCGGCTGCTACTACCGCGAGGTCTCCCCGCAGCCGCCGGCCGGCTCCGAGGCCTGGGAGGGGCACCAGCCCTCCGAGGGCACGGTCTACGCGGTGACCTGCCGCTTCACCGACGGCGGCATCGGCGCGCCCGCGCCCAGGTTCTTCGCCCAGGCGCCCGCCGGGCCGCCGCCGCTCAATCCGGTCGCGGAGGCGCGCAGGATCATGGACACCATCGTCCTGCCGTTCCCCGAGCCGGGCGTGGCGCCCAAGGACACGGCCGTGGTCGGGGTGCCGGTCTGGCTCTGGCTGGAGAACGCCAAGGCGCCGGCGGCCAAGTCGGTGAGCGGCGGCGGGATCACGGTCACCGTCACCCCGCGGCTGGACTCGGTGGTCTGGGACCTCGGGGACGGCCGGAAGGAGACCTGTGACAAGCCGGGCGCCGCGGCCGGCACGCCCTACGAGGCCAGGTACGGCGCCGCCAAGTCGCCCACCTGCGGCCACGAGTTCACCACCGGCTCGGGCGGCAAGCCGCGCGGCACCTTCGTCGGGAGCATCCAGGCCAACTGGGTCGGCGTGGTGACCGTCACCGGCAGCACCCAGAAGGTCGATCCGATCAAGGTCCCGCTCACCTTCGCTCCGCTGGAGCTGCGGGTGGGCGAGGTGCAGGTCCTCAACTGACGCGGGTGCGGCGGGGGCGACCCCCGCCGCACCGGCGCGTACGCAGCAATGTCCGAACGACGTGGGAAGGCCGGAACCCGGTGGAGAACCGTACATTTGCGACGCCCGGGGCCAGTACGGCCGGGGCCGCGGCGGTGTCCGTGGCGGTGCCGGAGCAGGGGCGCGGGGCGCCGCACGCCCCCGGGCGGAACCTGCGGGCACGACGCCGGCGGCCGGCCGTGCTGGCGATGGCGGTGGCGCTGATAGCCGCCGGCGGGCTGGGCGGCGCGGTGCTCTACAACAGCACCGGCCAGCGGGTCGCCGTCCTGGCACTGGCCCGTGACGTGCCGTTCGGACAGGTGGTGACCGACGCGGACCTGGTGGTCGCGCGGATCGCGACCGATCCGGCGCTGAAACCGCTGGCGGCCGCGGAACGCGGCAAGGCGGTCGGGATGCGGGCCAGCACCGACCTCAGGCGCGGCGCGCTGCTGCTGACGGCGGACCTCGCGCAGGCCCTGACCGTCCAGCCGGGCCAGCTGCTGGTCGGCGTGTCGGCCAAGCGCACCCAGCTGCCGGCGGCCCGGCTGACCCCCGGCGTGTCGGTCGTCGTCGTCTACACGCCCGACAGCGGCCGGCCGGACTCGCTGTCCGCGCTCGTCGTCACGGTCGGCCGGGTGGACACCGACGGCAGCCAAGTGGTGGACGTGGCGGTGGCGGCGACCGACGCGCCCCGGCTGGCCTCCTGGGTCGCCAGCGGGCGGATCCAGGTGGTGCTGGCGCCGCGCGGCGCGGCCGCGCCGGCCGGGGCGCCCTCGGGGGCACCTTCGGGCACGGGCGCGCCGACGGCCTCCGCCGCGCCGTCCGGCTCCGCGACGCCCTCCGGGGCGGGTGGGGGCTGAGATGGCGGTGATCGCGGTGGTGGGCGGCCCGGGAGCTCCGGGCGCGACCACGACGGCCCTGGCGCTGCTGCTGGCCTGGCCGCTTCCGCCGGGGCGCCGGATCGTCCTGGTGGAGTGCGACCCGGACGGCGGAGCCGTGCTGGCCGGCGCCCTGGAGGGCCGGGTCGAGGCGGTCTACGGGCTGCGCAACCTGGCGGTCGCGGACCGGCGCGGCCTGCTCGCCCAGACGCTCTGGGAGCAGCTGATCGACCTCTCGCCCGAGGGCAACGCCGAACGGCTGCTGCTGCCCGGCCTGACCGATCCGACCCAGGCACCCGGGCTCGCCTACACCTGGGAGCCGCTGATGGAGGTGCTGCACGGGCTGGAACCGCAGGGCTACGACGTCATCCTGGACCTCGGACGCTCCGGCGCCGCCGGGACCAGCGCCGTGCTGGCCCGCCGGGCGGACGTGGTCGCGGTGACCGTGCGGACCACCCTGCGCGGGCTGAGCGCGGCCCGGCCGCGGCTGTCCGCGCTCGCCGAGGACCTCACGGCGGCCGGCACCGGGGCCGACGCGCTCGGGCTGCTGCTGGTCGCCGAGGGTCCCTACTCCGGCGCGGAGGTCTCGCGCGAGTACGGCCTTCCGGTGCTCGGACTGCTGCCGTACGCGGCCCGCACCGCGCGGGTGCTCTCGGACGGCGGGGACATCACCGACCGGCGGTTCATCCGCTCGGAGCTGATGCGGACCGCCCGGTCGGCGGCCGACGAAGTGCAGCGACTGGTGCGCCGCCGCAGGCAGCGGCTGGCGCCCTCGGTGGCGCCCGCCCAGGTCGGTCCGGCGCCCGTGCCGGACGGGGAGGGCACGGCCCCCGGGTACCCGGCGGCGCCCCAGCCGTACGGGCCGGTGCCGCCGGCTCCGGTCATCACCACCGGTCCGGTGGCCCCGCTCGCCGGGCTGGCGCCGCAGCCGGCCGCGCCCGCGCCGTTCCCGGCGCACGTCCAGCCGCCGCAGCAGGGGCCGTCGCCGCGGTCCGACGCCCCGGGGGCCCACGGCGGGGCGGAGCAGTACGGCCAGCAGCAGTACGGGCAGCAGCAGTACGGCGGGGCGGAGCAGTACGGGCAGCAGCAGTACGGCGGGGCCGAGCAGTACGGGCAGCAGCCGTACGGGCAGCAGCAGTACGGGCAGGCCTCGTACGGGCCCCAGCCGTCGCCGCAGCCGCAGCCGCAGCCGCAGCCGCAGCCGCAGTCGCAGTCGCAGCCTCAACCACCGCAGCCCCAGCCGCCGTTGGCCCAGGGGCCGCGGCACCCGTCCGCCGGTCCGGAGTCCCACGTCAGCTACGGGGAGGTGCTCCGTGCGCGGTAGCCCCCTGCACCAGCGTCCGGCGGCCGACCCGGCCGCACTGCCCTGGACGGCTCCCCAGCCGGAGCCCCCGTCGGCGCCCCGGCCCGGCCCCGTCACCCCCGGCCCGGTCGGGCCGGCCGCCGCGCCGTACCCGGACGGGTACCAGGCCGGTGCGACCCCGACCGCCGTGCCCGCCCCGCTGCCCGCGCTGGACCTGCGCGGCGCCGGCGCCCGGCCGGCCGTCGACCCGCAGGTGGCGCGCGAGCTGAAGCGCCAGGTGGCGGCCGAACTGCACCAGCAGATCGCCCGGTTGACCGCGACCTCCGGCGTCGAGCCGGACCGCGCCACCCGCCGCCAGCGCGGGCGGGCGCTGATCGAGGAGGCGGTCGCCCGCTGGTCCGACGCCTACGCGCAGACCCACGGCATCCCGCCGACCCGCGAGCAGGACCGCTCGCTCGCCGAGGCCGTCTTCGACCTGCTGTTCCGGGCCGGGCGGCTCCAGCCCTACCTGGACGACCCGGACATCGAGAACATCCTGATCAACGGCTGCGACGACGTCTGGGTCTCCCGGGTCCACCAACCCCTGCGCCAGGTACCGCCGGTGGCCGACAGCGACGCCGAGCTGATCGAACTGCTCCAGGACCTCGCCCGCCAGCACGGCGGCGGCGAGCGCAGCCTCTCCACCTCCAGCCCGACCCTCGCGCTCCGGCTGGAGGGCGGGATGCGCCTCCAGGCGCTCACCGAGGTGACCCCGCGCCCGTACGTGGCGATCCGCCGCCACCGGGTGGCCTCGGCGACGCTGTCCGAGATGGTCCAACTCGGCACCCTGGACACCACCCTGGCCGCCTTCCTGGCCGCGGCGATCCGGGCCCGGAAGAACGTGATGATCACTGGCACCCAGGGCGTCGGCAAGACCAGCCTGCTGCGCGCGATGGCCGCCGAGATCCCGCCGGACGAGCGGATCGGCACCCTGGAGTCGGAGTTCGAGCTCTGGCTGCACACCCTCGGCCACCTGCGCCAGGTCGTCCCGATGGAGGCCAGGGAGGGCAACGGTGAGCGCGTCGAGGGCCGGCTGGCGGGCGAGTTGAGCATCGGCGACCTCATCCCCGCCGCGCTGCGGATGACGCTCTCCCGGATCATCGTCGGCGAGGTCCGCTCCGGCGAGGTCGTCCCGATGCTGCGCGTCATGACCAACGGCGAGGGCGGCTCGATGTGCACCCTGCACGCCCGCGGCCCGCACATGGTGGTCGACCGCATCGCCGAGCTCTGCCTGGAGTACGGCTCGCACATGACCGACACGCTCGCCTACCGGCTCACCGCCAACGCGGTGGACCTCATCGTGCACGTCGCGATGGTCGACGAGACGGCCGTCGGCGGCCGCCGCCACCGCTTCGTCTCGCACGTCCTGGAGGTGGCCGGCCTCGGCGAGAGCGGCCGGCCCGCGCTGAACACCGTGTTCGGCCCGCGCCCCGAGCTCGGTGAGCCCCGCGCCGTCCCGCACACCCCGCCGAACTGCCTGGACGACCTGCGCCGGGCCGGTTTCGACGCCGCGCTGCTCGGCTCCCGTTACGGGAGCTGGGGCCAGCCGCTGCAACTGCGGATCGGCGGTGGGGCGCAATGACCCTGCTCTTCGTGCTCTGCGGCCTGCTGGTCACGGCCGGCCTGGTGACCCTGGTGTTCTGGGCGCTCGGCAGCGAGGAGACCGGCGACCCGGACGAGGACGGCCGGAGCCCGCTGGCCTCCCGGGGCCACGTCCTCTGGTACGGCGCGCCCGGCACCGCCTCCGCCCGGACGGCGCGGCTGCGCCGGATCCAGCTGCCGGTCGCGCTCGTCGCCGCGCCGCTGGGCTGGCTCTTCACCGGCATCCCGCTCACCGCGCTGCTGGTGCCGCTGGCCGTGTTCGGCCTGCCCTGGCTCTTCGACACCACCCGCTCGGACACCCACCGCATCGAACGGCTGGAGGCGCTCTCCGAGTGGACCCAGCGCATCGCCGACGTGCTGCTGCTCGGCGTCGGCCTCAACCAGGCCATCGTCACCAGCCGCCGCACCGCGCCCGCCGCCCTGGAGCAGGAGGTCGGCGAGCTGGCCGCCCGGCTGCAGGCCCGCTGGCGGCCGGAGGAGGCGCTGCGCGCCTTCGCCGACAGCCTCGCCGACGCCACCGCGGACAAGGTGCTCGCCGCCCTGCTGCTGCGCGCCGGGGACAGCGGCCCCGGCCTGGCCCGGGCGCTCTCGGACATGGCCGAGTCGGTCCGCGAGGAGGTCCGTCAGCGCCGCACGATCGAGGCCGACCGGGCCAAGCACCGCACCACCATCCGCTGGCTGGTCGGGATCATCGTGCTGGTCGTCGTGATCGGCTCGTTCAACACCGACTACACCCGGCCCTACAGCACCGCGCTGGGCCAGATCGTGCTCGCGGTGGTCGCCGCGCTCTTCGTGGCGATCATCGCCTGGATGCGCGCGCTCGCCGCGCACCCGCCGGTGCCGCGTCTGCTGGAGCCCGAACGGCGCGGCCGCGGCGGGGGCCGGCGGCGCGCCGCCGATGCGCCGGCCGAGGGCGAGCCGCAGGAGACCGGCGACGACCGGCGACTCCTCGGGGAGGTCCGATGATCTCCCCCTGGTCCGTGCTGGCCGGCGCGGTCGCGGCCGGCGGCGTCGCCCTGCTGATCTCCGAGCTCCGGCCCGCGCCGCCCGACCTGAGCCAGGCCCTGGACCGGCTGCACCGCACGCCCGCCGACCGGGCGCCGGACCCGGACGAGCGGCCGCGCTGGTTCGACCGGATCGGCGAGCGCTCGATCGGGCTGCGCGGGGTGCGCGTCCCGCAGCGCGAGCTGTCGCTGATCGGCCGGGCCCCGGCCCGGTTCATGGCGCACAAGCTGCTGTTCGCCGTGATCGGCCTCGTCCTGCCGGCCTACCTGTCGGCGATGGCGGTGCTGCTGGACATGGGCCTGCCGTTCGCGCTGCCGCTGCTGGTCGGGCCGTTGCTCGGCGGGCTGCTCTGGTTCGTCCCGGACGCCATCGTGCGCGGCGAGGCCAAGGAGGCGCGGACGGAGTACCTGCACGGCATCGCCGCCTACCTGGAGCTGGTCGCGCTGGAGCGGGCCGCCGACCTCGGGCCCGCCGAGGCCCTGCGCCGGGCCGCCGCGGTCGGCCGCGGCCCCGTCTTCCGCCGGATCCGGGACGCCCTGGACCGCGCCGCGACCGACCGGCTGCCGCCCTGGGCGGGGCTGGACGCGCTCGCCGCCGAACTCGGGCTGACGCCGTTGCAGGACGTCGCCGACATCATGCGGCTCTCCGGTACCGACGGCGCCGCCGTGTACGACACCCTGCGTGCCCGGGCCAAGGGCCTGCGGGGCGAGTTGCTCGCCGAGGACCTCGCGCGGGCCAACGCCGACAGCGAACGGATGGTCGCGCCCGGGGCGGCGCTGACCCTGCTGATGACCGCCCTGATCGTCTTCCCCGCGCTCCACCAGATGCTCGCCTGACACCGTCCTGGTGCCGGTGAGCGCCTGTCACCACACCCAACCCCGGGAGTCCTCCGATGTCCGACCAGCTCAAATCCCTGGCAGGCCGACTGATCCGGCCCACCCTGCTGCCCGTGCAGTTCGCCCTGCTGCTCTTCCAGTTCCGCGTCGGCCGGCTGAAGGCCGCCCGGGCGCGCGGCGACCGCGGCGCGATCAGCATCGAACTCGCGCTCGCCATCATCGCGCTGGTGTTCGTCGCCGGAGCGGTCGCGGTGGCGCTGTACGCCTTGAAGGACAAGGTCGTGAAGAAGGTCGAGCAGGACCCGAACCTGCCCGGCGGGGGCGGTGCGGCCACCCCGTGAGGCACCGACCCCGTCGCCGTCGCGACCGCGGAGCGATAAGCCTGAGCCTGGCCATCGTCTTCCCGGTCGTCCTGCTGCTCGTGCTGCTCGTCGTCCAGGGCTCGATCTGGTGGTACAACCGCCAACTCGCGCTCACCGCCGCCCGGGAGGGCGTGGACGCCGGCCGCGTACAGGGGAACCGGAGCGACGAGGTGAAGGACGCCGCGGCCAGGCGGCAGGCCGAGGACTTCCTGCGACGGCAGGACGGCCCCGGCTACCGGGTGCGGACCGACGGGAGTACGCCGGAGCTGATCCGGGTCACGGTGGAGCTCACGCCGCCGGTCCTGATCCCCGGCATCACGCCGCCGACCATCACGCAGCACGCGGAGGCGCCGCGCGAGCGCTTCGTCCCACCGGCGGCCGCGCCGTGAGGCGGGTCCCGCACCCGGCCCGACCCCGGTGGCCCGTCCGGTGGGGGCGCGGGCTTGTGAGCCTGCGCCCGGCCCGGTCGGCGCGCGGGCGGGACCGGGGCGGGGTGGCGATCGAGGCCGCGATCGTCGCCCCCGGCGTCGTCGCGCTGGTGCTGGTGGCCATCGCCGCCGGGCGGGTGCAGACGGCGGCCGGCACGGTGGAGGCGGCCGCCCGCTCGGCGGCCCGGACGGCCTCGCTGGCGCGCAGCGTGGACGGGATGGACGAACTGGTCCGGAAGACCGCCGCCGAGACCCTGCGGCAGCAGGGCGTCAGCTGCCGGGACAGCGACACCGCGGTCAAGCACGGCGAGCTGACCAGCCACGGGGTGACGCTGGCGACGGTCGAGGTGACGGTCCGGTGCGACGTGGGTCTGAGCGACCTCCTGGCCGGGCCGGGCATGCCCGGGACGAAACGGCTGGTGGGCCGGTTCGTCTCGGTGGTCGACCACTACCGGGCCGGGTGAGCCGGCCGATGGCGGTGGGGCGGACGGCCGGTGCCGACGAGGGCTCCGGGCGGGGATTGGGGACGGCCCGCGCGGGGGAGACGCAAGCGGAGAGCTCCCGGGGGACGGCAGGACGAGGCGGAGCGGTCCCGGGTGGGACCGCCAGGGAGACGAAGGTGCGGGAGGGGGCGTGACGGTGCGCAGACCCGGGGGGGAACGGTGGGGCGGCCAGGCCGTCCGACGGCGGACCGGGGGCCGGCGCGGCCGGGACCGGTCGGACCGCGGCGCGATCGCGATCTTCGTGGCGATCTGTGCGGCGTTCCTGGTCCTGGTCATCGCGCTCGTCGTGGACGCCGGCGGCCGGCTGCGCGTCGCCGAGCGCACCGACGGCTACGCCCAGGAGGCCGCCCGGGTGGGCGGCCAGCAGCTCGACGAGGCCGCCGTGCTCCGGGGCGAGGGGTACAAGGTCAAGCAGGACTACGTCAAGGACGCCGCCAACAGCTACCTCGCCCTGTACCACCTCGCCGTCCACGACGTGGCGTT
The DNA here is from genome assembly GCF_040298365.1 of Kitasatospora sp. NPDC001603. Taxonomy (NCBI): domain Bacteria; kingdom Bacillati; phylum Actinomycetota; class Actinomycetes; order Kitasatosporales; family Streptomycetaceae; genus Kitasatospora; species Kitasatospora sp. NPDC001603. The sequence goes on along the minus strand of NZ_JBEPAA010000050.1, from coordinate 34,277 downwards.
CTCGGACGACGGTTCGTCCGTGACCGTCACGGTGCAGGCCGACTACAGGCCGGCCCTGTTGGGCGAGCTCGGCAAACAGAAGGTCACGGGCAAGGGCAGTGCCACCCTCGTCCACGGAGTCGAGAAAGCGGAGACCGACTGATGGTCGCGCCACGTGCCAAGGACCAAGCCCGCGCCGGACGCCCGGCCCGGGGCGTGCCCGCCGCGGCGGGAGCCCGCCACCGGCCGGCACCGCTGCCACCGCGCCGAGGGCGGGGCGGCGCGCTGCTCGGCGCCCTCGCCGCGCTGGTCACCCTGCTCGTCCTGCTGGTCGGCGTACCCGCGCTGCTGGTGTACGGCACCGGGGCGGTCGCCGCGATGGGCGAGGTGGCGCCGGACGGCGTCGGGCAACTGCTGACCAGTCCCGACGACGGGCGGCTCTTCCTCTGGCTGCTCGTCGTGGTCGGCTGGCTGGGCTGGGCCTGCTTCGCGCTCTCCGTCCTGCTGGAGGTCCCGGCCCAGCTGCGCGGGCGGATCGCCCGGCGGATCCCGGCCTTCGGCTGGAGCCAGCGGATGGCGGCCGGCCTGGTCGGCTCGGTGATCGCGCTGCTGCCGGTGGCCGGTTCGGCCTTCGCCGCGGTGCCCGACCGGGCGCCGGCCGTCGCGCAGATCCAGCCGGCGGCCGGTGTGCAGCGGGCCGCGCTGCCCGCGGCCCAGGCCGCGCCCGCGCTCGCCCCCGCCGCCGACCAGCAGCCCACCTACACCGTCCGGGACAGCCGGCCGGCCGACAGCCTCTGGTCCATCGCCGAGCGCCAACTGGGCTCGGGGGAGCGGTGGGTGGAGATCGCCAAGCTCAACGACGGCCGGACGATGGGGGATTCGGGTCTGCGCTTCGACGCCGAGCGGCCCATCCAGCCCGGCTGGGAGCTGCTGATGCCCGGCGATGCCAAGGCCGACGAGGCCAAGGCGCCCGCCCCGGCGCCCGCGCCCGTGCCGTCGGCGCCGAGCGCGCCGCAGACGGGCACGGACGGGAGCGCCGGGAGCGGCCGCGGCACCGTCACGGTGGCGGCCGGTGACAGCCTGTCGGCCATCGCCGAGCGGGAGTTGGGGGACGCCGAGGCCTGGCCGAAGCTGTTCGAGGCCAACCAGGGCGCCCAGGCGCCGGACGGTGAACGGCTGACCGATCCGGACGTGGTCGTGCCGGGGATGGTGCTGACGCTGCCCGGTGCTCCGGCCCCGGCTCCCGCGCCCGTACCGGCGCCGACCCCGGCTCCCGCCCCGGCCGACCAGGCGCCCGCCCCGGCTCCGCAGGCCCCCGCCCCGGCCGACCAGGCGCCCGCCTCGCAGGCTCCGGCCCCACAGGCTCCGGCCCCGTCGGCGCCCTCCACCCCGGCACCGGTGCCCGCCGACGCCCAGGCCCCGGCCGCGCACGCCGAACAGGCCCAGGGCGACGACTACACCGTCGCCCTCACCGCCTCCACCGTCGGCGTGCTGCTGGCCGCGATGATGGTCGGCACCGTCGCCCACAAGCGCGGCACGCAGCTGCGCGCCCGCCGGCCGCGCCACCGCATCGCGCTCCCGGCCGCCCCCGCCGCCGCGTTCGAGGCCGAACTGAGGGTCCGCCAGGACGACCGCGGCCTGGACCTGCTCGACCGCGCCCTGCGCACCATGGCGCGCAACACCGTGCGCGGCGGCAAGCGCCTGCCCGCCATCGTCGCGGCCCGGATCACCCCCGGCCACACGGTCGAACTGCACCTCTCCGGGCCGGCCGCCCCGATCGCGCCGTTCCGGGCCGCGCACGCCCCCAACGTCTGGTGGTGCGCGGACGACTCCGGCGAACTCCTCTCGCCCTCCCAGGCGCGCAAGACCGCCTCGCCCTACCCGGCCCTGGTCACCCTCGGCGGCGCACCGGACGGCTCGGTCGTCCTCGCCGACCTGGAGACCGTCCGGCTGCTCCACCTCTCCGGCCACCCGGACGACGCCCGGGACGTGCTGCGCACCCTGGCCATCGAGCTGGCCCACAGCCCGCTCGCCGACCGTCTCCACCTGCACCTGGTCGACCTCGCCGAGGAGTTGCCGATCAGCGGGCCGGCCGCCGAGCGGATCCACCGGCACGCCACGCTGGAGGCGGCGCTCGGCGCGCTCGGCCCGCGCACCGCCAAGGCCCGCGCCACGCTGGTCGCCGCCGAGGCCGCCAGCCCGCGGGACGCCCGCAGCCGCGGCCTGGCCGACGAGTCGTGGGTGCCGGAGATCGTGCTCTGCGCCCAGCAGCCCGGCGGCGACGTCCCGGCCGAGCTCGGCCGCCTGCTCGACGCCCGGCCGCGGACCTGCGTCGCCGTGGTCACCCGCGCGCCCGAGCGCGGCACCGGCCCGGTCGCCCGCTGGACGCTGCCCGCCACCGGCCAGGCCACCATTCCCGGCCTGCACGTCACGGTGGAACTCCAGCGCCTCAGCGACGGGCAGTACGAGCAGGTCTCCGAGCTGCTCCGGGCCGCCGACGACACCACCCAGCACCCCGCCCCCGCCTGGACGCTCGACGGCCCCGGCATCGACCTCGAACCGGCCGAACTCCCGGCGCCCGTACCGGTACTGGCGGCGGTCGGGGCCTCGGCGCCGTTCGGGGACGGTGCCCTCGGCGGGTCGCTCGGCGGCGGCTTTGACAGCGCTTCCGCCGCCCGGTCCGACGGCACCGAAGCGGCCGGTCCGCGGTTGCTCGCCCGGGTGATCGGCACCGGTGCCAGCCCGTTCGCCGGCACCGACCCGGCCGCGCCCGCCGCCGGTGGACCGGGGTCCCGCTTCCTCGTCAACGGCCTCGGCCGGCAGGCGAGCAGCCCGGCCGCGTTGTCGGCGGCGCCGCCCGCGCTGCCGCCCACCCCGGCGGTCGCCGAGGAGGGCGAGGCCCCCGAGGGGGACGCCGACGACACCACCCAGAACCTCCGGCTGCCGACCGCGGCCGAGACCCGGGCCGTCGAGGCGGTCGTCCCGGTCCAGCCGGTGCCGCCGGCGGCTCCCGGGCCGGAGCCGGCCGCGGAGCCCGCGCCGGTGCCGGAACCGGTCCCGACGCACGAACCCGCGCCGGCGCCCAGCGGCGGCGCCCCCAGGGTCCCGGGCCGCCCGGAGCCGGCCCCGGAGCCCGACGTCGAGCCGGAGCCCGCCCCGGTGGCGCGCACCACCCCGGTGCGCAGCGACAGCGACGACCTGCTCGCCATCCTCCGCTCCCCGGAGGCGCACGCCGTCCGCACCGCCCCGCGGATCCGGCTGCTCGGCCCGGTGGACGTGGCCGGCGCCGCCGGCACGGTCGAGCCCGCGAACCTGCCCCGGCTCACCGAGCTCGCCGCCTACCTGGCGCTGCGCTCCGGCGCCGACCACGCCGCGCTCGACCACGACCTCCACCCGGGCGCGGCCCACCTGGACACCCACCCCACCGTCGCCGACGCGAAGAGCCCGCTGCCCGGCAAACTCGCCGATCTGGCCGCCTGGTTCGGCTCCTCGGCGGAGGGCCGGGCCTTCCTGCCCACCGACACCACCGACGGCTACGCCTTCGCCCCGACCGTCACCTGTGACTGGGACGAGTTCCGCGGCCTGTACCGGCGCGGCATGCGCAGCACCAGTGCCACCGCGGACGCGGCGCTCGCCCACGCGCTCGCCCTGGTCCGGGGGGCGCCGTTCGCGGAGGCCCCGCCCGCCGCCTACGGCTGGGCCGAGGCCGAGCGGCAGGACATGATCGCGGCGATCGTCGACACCGCCCACGAACTCGCCGCCCGCCGCCTCCAGTACGGCGACCACCGCAGTGCCGAGGCCGCCGTCTTCCGCGGCCTCGCCGTCGCCCCGGACGTCGAACTCCTGCACCGCGACCTCTTCTACGCCTACGCCTCCGCCGGCGCCCGGGACCAGCTCCTGCGCGCCGTCAACCGGTTGGACGCACTGAGCCGGCGCACCGGCCGGGACCTCGACGCCGACACCGTCGCCCTGCTGCGGGACCTGCTCTCGGGGGCCTGAGGCCGCCGGTGCCCCGGGCGGCACGGAACAGCCGTGCCGCCGGGGCTCCCGGTCCCGTGATCCCGTGACGGCCGGTGCCGGTGCCGGTGACGGGCGCGGGCCGGTGCGCCTGCCGGTGTCGGTGGCGGGCGGTACGGTCCTGTCATGGCAGCCAGAATCGACCTGACCCTCGATTGCGGGGACGCTCAGCTCCTCGCCGCCTTCTGGAAGACGGCGCTGGGCTACGTCGACGAGCCGCCGCCCGCCCCCTTCGCGACCAGGGCGGAGTGGCTCGCGCAGTTCGAACTGCCGGAGGACGAGTCCGAGGACGACGGGGCCTGGCTCTGCGACCCCGACGGGGTCGGCCCCCGGCTCACGCTGCTCAAGGTCCCCGAGCCCAAGACCGCGAAGAACCGGCTCCACGTCGACGTCCGGGTCCCGGGGCACGGCAGCCCCGAGGAGCGGTGGGCCCGGATCCGGGCGGAGGCCGGGCGGCTGGTGCGGGCGGGCGGGAGCGTCCTCGCGGAGTTCGACGGGCACCACGTGGTGATGGCCGACCCGGAGGGCAACGAGTTCTGCGTCGCCGCGGGCCCGGCCTGAGGCCCGCGGCTTCGCCGGGGCGGACGCCCCGTCACCGGGGCGGCCCGTTGCACGATGGGGTCGGATCACGGGGTCGGAAGGGCAGCCCGCCGACCTGCGGCGGTCCGCGTCAGGGGCGGCGGCCCTGCGGTCACCGGCCGTCAGAAGCCCCGGGGCGCAGGGCCGCCCGCGCGGCGGGCGGAGCGCCGACCGTGCCGTCCGCCCACGGCCGTTCGGGCGCGTACGTGCGTGCGGGCCCGCCCGGCGGACGCCCGGGCGCGGTGGCTGAGCAGCGGCGACGCGGCGGGCCCCGGCGGCGCGGCGGTGATCGCCCACCCGGCCTGGCTCGGGTGTGCCGGGATCTCGTAGGGTGGCGCTGACGGACGTGGTCGCAGGCGCCACGGGCAAGGGCAGCAGACGCCGCTCAGCGGCGGGGCGGGGCGGTGACCAGAGATGGCGGAGTCGACAGCTGTCCCGGGAGGCCCCGATCCCGGTGCGGACCAGGGCCCCGGGGATGCCGTACCGCCGTGGCCGCCGCGCAATCCGTACGAGGAGCACCCGCCCGGTCCCGCGGCCCTCTACGAGCCGCCCGCGGCCGTCCCGGCCGCCGTGCAGACCGCCGCGCCGGTGTCCGTCCCGGCTCCGGCCCTGTACGAGCCGCCCGTCCCGGCCCCGGCCGCGCCGATGGCGCCGCCCACCGGCTGGACCATGACCGGGATGTCCGTCGTCGCCCCGCCGCCCGCCGCACCGTCCACCGCCACCCCGCTGCCGTTCACCGTCCCGGGCGGCACCCCGGCGCACGGCACCACCCCCGCGCACGGCACGGCCCCCGCCCACGGCTTCGGCGCCGGACCGGGCGGTCTCGGGTCCGCGCCGCGCGGGCGGATCCTGGTGGTCGAGGGCGGCTACGGCAACGCCGGCCGCCGTACCTGGGGGCGCGGCGGACCCGCCCAGGCGCCCGTCCTCTCCGCGATGCTCGCCGCCGTCTCGCCCCAGGTGCTCCTCGCGGCCGACGCGGTGGACGCCGTCCACCTCCCCGGCGCGAGCGACCCGCACACCGTGCTCGCCCACCTGCGCGCCGCCGCCCGGCACCCCGGTCCGCTGCTCGTGCACCTCGGCGGCCACCTGCTCGCCGACAAGCGCGGCGGCCAACTCCACCTCACCCTGCGGGACTCGAAGTCGGGGAGCATCCGCCAGGACGGCATCGCCTGGCAGTCCGTCGCCGCCGAGCTGCGTCACCGGCCCGCCGACTGGCAGACACTCGTGATCGCCGACCTGAGCGCCGATCAGAACGCCTGGCCCTACCTCCAGGGCACCGTCTCGCCGCTCGCCGACGGCCTTCCGCTCTGGGCGGTGGTCAGCCCGGACCCGGAGCAGATCGGCACCTTCACCCGCGCGCTGATCGAGGCCCTGCACGGCGGACGTCCGGGCGGCGAGGCCGTCCTCGCGCCCGAACAACTGCGCCAGCAGGTGTACTCGGTACTGCGCCCGGACGTGGTCATCCTCGCCACCCACGCGCCGAACCGGCCGTTCTTCCGCAACACCGCCCGGCGGACGGACGGCGTGCTGCCGGAGGCCGTCCCGTACGAGGGCCCGCGCCCCGCCGCGCTGCTGCCCCGTCCGCCGGTCCAGCGCGACGCCGCCCCGGCCGCCCGGCCCGCCGTGACCCTCGACAAGGCCGCCGCACCGGTCTTCCCGGCACCCGGCTCGGCACCCGCGCCCGGCTCGGCACCCGCGCCCGTGCCGCTGAGACCTGCCGCGGTGGCGCCGTCCGACGGACCGGTGAACCTGCTGAAGCCCGGCGTGCCGCCGACGCCCCCGCCCCCGGCGCGGCCGGTCGACCTGCTGAAGGCCTACGCCTGGCGCCCGCCGGTGACGTCGGGCGTGACCCTGGGCAAGGCGCCGTCCACGGACGCGCGCCCGGCGGACGAGGCGGCCGCGCAGGCGGCACCCGTTGACGCTGCACCCGCCGACGCTGCACCCGCCGACGCGGTGCCCGCGGACCGCGGGCCGGCCGAGGTGCCGCCGGCGGACGGACCCGCGGCGGCGCAGCCGAAGGACGCCGCGCCCGAGCCGGAGCCCGCCGCTGCGCCCGAGCCCGAACCGGCTCCCGAGCCCGCCCCCGCCCCCGAAGCCCCCGCCCCCGAGGCGCCCCGCCCCCGCGACGACTACCGCGAGGTGATCGGCCGCATCGTTCGCAGCGCCGACGCCGGGGACCACGCCGCCGCCACCGACCTCGCCTTCGCCCTGGAACTGGAGGCGATCGCCGAGCACGGCGCCGTCTCCGCGCCCGTGCTCCAGGTGCGGCAGGTCCGCGCGCACGTCTGCCGGCTGGCCGGGAAGTCGGTCGAGGCGGCGGACATCTACCGCGAGGTGGCCCTGACGCTGCTGCGCTCCCAGGGCCCGGACTACCCGGAGACCCAGCAGGCGGCCACCAACGCCGAGGCCTGCTGGCGGGCGATCGCGGACCGCGCGGAGGCGATCCGGATCGCCCCCGAGATCATCGAGATGCGGGCCCACCTCCCGGGCCCCGACGGGCGCAAGCTGCGCGCCGCCGAACGCCACCTGGCCCAGCTCGCCGCCCCCCGCCCCGACCCCGCCTGAGTCGGCGCCCAGACGCACCGCCGCACCGATGTCCCGGCACGGCGGAGCGGGCGGCCCACCCGGCCGCCCGCTCCGCCGCACCCGGCTCCCGGCTCCCGGACCGGCGCTACCGGCCGGCGAGGGCGTGCACGAACCTGGCGGCGTCGATGGTGCCGAGCCCGCTGGCGAGGTCGTAGCCCTTGGCGGCCCGGTAACCCGTCACCGTGTCCCAGGAGTTGTCGCCCGCCGTCACGTCGACCAGGCCGCTCCACTGCTGCGGGAGCAGGGCGAGCCCGTAGAGCCGCCCGTTGAGCTGGCCGAGCCGGCGCCCGGCGAGCTGGTCGGCGAGCGCGACGACGCCGGAGAAGATCGGGGTCGCTTCGCTGGTGCCGCCGGTGATGTGCCAGCCGGCCGTCGCCGGGTCGTAGGACTCGTACGTCCAGGCCGCGCCGTCGACCGCCGCGCTCATGCTGAGGTCGGGCGTGCCGCGGTGGTTGCCGGTGACGCGGGCGACGCCGGCCTGGTACCAGGGGCGGGCGAAGACGGCGGAGGTCCCGCCGCCGCCCGCGCCCCAGTTGTCGTGCCAGACCTGGTCGGGGGCGGTCCGCCGGCCCGCGTCGTCCAGGCTGAGCCGGGTGCCGCCGACGGAGGTGACCAGCGGGTCGGCGGAGGGCCAGGAGTTGACCCTGCCCGGGTAGAGGTCCTCGCCGTTGGCCTGGTAGTCGGTGGCGCCGGTGTCGCCGGAGGCGGCGAGTACGGTCACGTCGTGCGCGGCGGCCTCCTGGAAGGCGTACCGCAGGCCGGTGAGCGAGCTGAAGTCGCCCTTGTCGAAGCCGGGGAAGGTGTTCTCGGTGGCGCCGAAGCTCTGCGAGATCACATCGGCGCGGCCGGACTTGATGAGGGCCTTCTCGGCGTCCATCATCTCGGGCAGCCCGGTCGTCCCCTCGGTCTCGGAGACGCCGGTCTCGACCAGGATGATGTGCGCGCCGGGGGCGACGGCGTGGGCGTACTCGACGTCGAGGGTGCTCTCGCCGGCCCAGCCGGTGTGATCGGGGTTGGTCGGGTCGAAGACCGGGACGTCGCCCCACTTGACCACCTCGACCTGGGTGTCCGGGATGCCCCACTGCTTGTCGAAGACCTCCAGGTCGTGCTGGATGGTCGGGGAGCCGAAGGAGTCGACGATGACGATCGTGCGGCCCTTGCCGGTGATGCCCTCGCGGTACAGCGGGTCGAGGTTGTAGGCGGTCCGGTACTGGAGCGGGGAGTAGCAGTGGATGCCGATCTGGCTGACGCACTGGGAGGTGGGCAGGGGCGCGTCCCGGCCGACGGCGCTGATGTGGCCCGTCGAGGCGGGGCGGACGTGGACGCCCGCGAGGCCGGCGGCGGCCGCCGGGTGGACGGCCGGGACGCCGAGCGTGCCGGCCGTCAGGGCGGTGGCCCCCACGGCGAGCAGGGCCAGGGCACGGCGGAGGGTGGCGGGGCTGCCCATGGGACTCCTTGGGACGCAGGGCCCGACCTGGACCGGTCGGGGCGGTCCGGCCATCCCATCGACAGCAGCATGATCATGCCATAGTCATTCCGTACCCGTCGGCATGCTCGCGCAGGCCACCGGAAAGGGTAAAGGCCGTCCCAGGTGAAGGTAACCCACCACCCGGGACGGCTATCTGACGAAACGTCAGAAGATCTCAGCGTGCCCCACCGTTGACGTACAGCGTCTGCCCGCTGACGTAGGAGGCGTCCTCGCTGGCGAGGAAGGCGACCACCGAGGCGATCTCCTCCGGCCGGCCGACCCGCCGCAGCGGCGTCCGGGCGGAGACCTCCGCCTGGTGGTCCTCGGCCGTCGCGCCGACCCGCTCGGCGGTGGCGGCGGTCATCGCGGTGGCGATGTAGCCGGGGGCGACGGCGTTGACGTTGATGTTGAACGGACCCAGCTCGATCGCCAGCGTGGCGGTCAGGCCCTGGATGCCCGCCTTGGCGGCGGCGTAGTTGGCCTGGCCCCGGTTGCCGAGCGCCGAGCGCGAGCTGAGCGAGACGATCTTGCCGTACTTCTGGGCCGTCATGTACTTCTGCGCCACGTGGCTGCAGTTGTAGGCGCTGGTCAGATTGACCGTCAGCACCGCGTCCCAGTCGGGCCTGGTCATCTTGAAGAAGAGGTTGTCCCGGGTGATCCCGGCGTTGTTCACCAGGATGTGCACCCCGCCGAAGTCCCCGGCGACCTCGGCGAAGACCGCCTCCACCGCGTCGTAGTCGGCCACGTCGCAGCCGTACGCCCGTGCGGTGCCGCCCTTGGCGGTGATCTCCTCGACCGTGCCGGCGGCCCGCTCGGCGGTCAGGTCGACCACCGCGACGGCGGCCCCCTCCTCGGCCAGCAGCCGCGCGGTGGCCGCGCCGATGCCCTGGGCCGCACCGGTGACGACGGCGACCTTTCCTGCGAAACGGGTCACGACAACTCCTTCGACTTCGACTTCGACTTCGGCTGCGACGGGAACTGCGACTGCGACTGCGCCTGCGACCGTGAGGTCGGCCTCGCGGTCGGCCTCGATCCGGAGGACGGGACGGCGGCCGGCGCTCAGGGGGATTCGACCAGGACGGCGCTGCCCTGGCCGACTCCGACACACATGGTGGCCAGCCCGCGCCGGGTGCCGTTGCGGCGCATCCGGTGCAGCAGGGTGGTGAGGATCCGCGCGCCGGAGCCGCCCAGCGGGTGGCCGAGCGCGATCGCCCCACCGGTCGGGTTGACCAGCTCGGGGTCGAGGCCCAACTGGTCGACGCTGGCGAGCACCTGCGCGGCGAAGGCCTCGTTGAGCTCGGCCTCCTCCAGGTCGGCGACGGACCAGCCGACCCGGGCGAGCGCCTTGCGGGTGGCGGGCACCGGGCCGATGCCCATCACGTCCGGGTGCACCCCGGCCGAGGCGCCGGCCACGTACCGGCCGAGCGGCCGCAGGCCCAGCTCGCCCAGGACCTCCTCGCTGACCAGCACCAGGCCGGCCGCCCCGTCGTTCATCGGCGAGGCGTTGCCCGCCGTCACCGTGCCGCCCGCGCGGAAGGCCGGCTTCAGCCGGGCGAGCTTCTCCGGGCCGGTGTCCTCCCGGATGCTCTCGTCCTGGTGGACGGTCACGCCGTCCGGCCGCTCGACCGGGACCAGTTCGGCGTCGAAGTGGCCGTCCTTGCGGGCGGCGGCGGCCAGCCGGTGGCTGCGGAGCGCGAAGGCGTCCTGGCGCTCCCGGGTGATGCCGTGGCGGGCGGCGACCTCCTCGGCGGTCTCGCCCATCGAGAGCACGCCGTGCAGCTCGGCCATCCGCGGGTTGGTGAGCCGCCAGCCGAGCCGGGTGTCGAAGGTCTCGATCCGGTGCGGCAGTGCCTCGTCGGGCCGGGGGAGGACGAAGGGGGCGCGGGTCATCGACTCGCAGCCGCCGGCCAGCACCACGTCGGCCTCGCCCGAGCCGATCGCCCGGGCGGCCTGGGTGACGGCCTCCAGGCCGGAGGCGCAGAGCCGGTTGACGGTGGCGCCGGGGACGCTGTCGGGCAGGCCGGCGAGCAGCACGGCCATCCGGGCGGCGTTGCGGTTGTCCTCGCCGGCCTGGTTCGCGGCGCCCCAGTAGACGTCGTCGATCCGGGCCGGGTCGAGGGTGGGGACATCGGCGAGCAGGGCGCGCAGCACGGTGGCCGAGAGGTCGTCCGGGCGGACCGTGGCGAGCGCTCCGCGCAGTCGGCCGATGGGTGTGCGGCGGGCTGCGGCGAAGTAGACAGGACGCACGTCGTCGGGCTCCTTATCCGGTGGGGTTGTCCGGTGAGTGGCGGTCAGAAGGCGTTGACGCCGGTGAGCGAACGCCCGATGAGCAGCTTGTGGATCTGGCTGGTGCCCTCGTAGAGGGTCATCACCCGCGCGTCGCGCAGGTACTTGCCGACCGGGTACTCGTCGATGAACCCGTAGCCGCCGAAGACCTGGAGCGCGTTGTTGGCGGCCCGGACGGCGGCCTCGCTCGCGTAGAGCTTGGCGACGGAGGACTCGGTGGCGAACGACAGGCCGCGCTCGATGTGGTCGGCGACCTTCCAGGTGAGCAGCCGGGCGGCCTCGACGTCCACGGCGATGCCGGCGAGCAGCTCCTGGACCAGCTGGTGCGAGGCGATCGGCCGGCCGAACTGCTCGCGCTCGCCGGCGTAGTGGACGGCGGCCTCCAGGCAGGCCCGGGCGATGCCGACGCAGCCGGCCGCCACCGACATCCGGCCCTTGGCCAGGGCGGCCATCGCCACCGTGAAGCCCTTGCCGAGCTCGCCCAGCCGGGCCCGGTCGGGGACGCGGACGGCGTCGAAGGCGAGTTCGGCGGTGGCCTGGCCGCGCAGGCCGAGCTTGCCGTGGATCTCGGTGCGGGTGAAGCCGGGCAGGTCGGTGGGGACGAGGAAGGCGGTGATGCCCCGGTGGCCCGGTCCGCCCGTGCGGGCGAAGACCAGCGCGACATCGGCCCACGTCCCGTTGGTGATGAACATCTTGGCGCCGCTGATCAGCCAGTCGTCGCCGTCCCGGACCGCCCGGGTGGTCAGGTTGGCGGCGTCCGAGCCGGTGCCGGGTTCGGTGAGGGCGAAGCAGCCGAGCGACTCGCCGGAGGTGAGCCGGGGAAGCCAGTGCCGCTTCTGCTCCTCGGTGCCGTAGCCGTTCACCGACTTGGCGACCAGGCCGAGCGAGACCGAGACGATGCCGCGCACGGCGGAGTCGCCCCGGCCCAGCTCCTCCAGGGCCAGGCAGTACGCGAGGTGGTCGCCGCCGCTGCCGCCGTACTCCTCGGGGATGGTGAGGCCGAGCAGGCCGATGCCGGCGAGCTTGCCGATGACCGCGCGGTCGACGGACTCGGCCCGGTCCCAGGCGGCCGCGTGCGGGACGATCTCGCGGTCGGTGAAGGCCGCCGCGAGGTCCCGGAGGGCGGCCTGCTCCTCGGTCAGCTCCAGATTCATCGCGCCACCTCGTCGGGCTCCGGTAAACTAGCGGTGCAAGTTTTACCGGGACTGTAGCCCCGACCGGGCCGCGCTGGGAAGAGGCGCCTGCCAGAATCGGTCCTCACCCCACTCGACCGGAGGAACCGCGACGATGGCCCGCCCGCGCACACCCCTGCTCAGCCGCGAGCTCATCGTCGCCACCGCGCTGCGGCTGATCGACGCCGAGGGGCTGGACGCCCTCTCCACCCGCCGCCTGGCCACCGAGCTGTCGGTCAGCGGGCCGTCGCTCTACAACCACGTCGCGACCAAGGACGAGCTGCTGGACGCGGTGGTGGACAGCGTGATGGGGGAGGTCGACCTGTCGATGTTCACCGCCGGCGCGCCGTGGCCGCGGGCGCTGCGCGACTGGGCCCGCTCCTACCGCGCCGCGCTGGCCGCGCACCCCAACATCGTCCCGGTGCTGGCCCAGGGCCCCGGCCGCCGCCCGAACGCGCTGCGGCTGGCCGACGCCGTCTTCGGCTGCCTGGTCGAGGCCGGCTGGCCGCGCGGGCAGGCCACCCGGATCGGCGCGCTGATGCGGTACTTCGTCACCGGCTCGGCGCTGGCCTCCTTCGCGGCGGGCTTCCCCGAGGACGCCGGGCTGTACGACGCCGCCGACTACCCGCACCTCGGCGAGGCCCACCGGCTGGCCGAACACCGGGGCGCGATCGACGAGGGCGCCTTCGAGACCGGTCTCGAAGCGCTGCTCGACGGGCTGCTGCTCCGGTACGAGCGGACGGTCGACGGGGCGGCGCCGCGGCCTCACCAGGGCTCGCGCACCACGAAGGCGGGGCGCAGTGACGGGTCCACCGGGTCGTAGTAGCGGTGGTAGACCGGGGTCAGCCCGCCGGAGACCGGCGGCACGATCCAGCTCCAGTCGGCGGGGGTGGGCCGCCCGAGCCGCTTCTCCTGGGCGATGTGCTTCAGGAACCGCTCCGACTCGGTGTGGTGGTCGGCGATCGTCACCCCGGCCTCCTGGAACGAGTGCAGCACCGCGACGTTGAGTTCCACCAGCGCGCGGTCGCGCCAGAGCGTGCGGTCGCTGGAGGTGTCCAGGCCGAGCCGGTCGGCGACGGTCGCCAGCATGTCGTACCGGTCGGCGTCGGCCAGGTTGCGGGCGCCGATCTCGGTGCCCATGTACCAGCCGTTGAACGGGGCGGTGGGGTAGCGCACGCCGCCGATCTCCAGCGTCATGTCGCTGATCGCGGGCACCGTGTACCAGCGCAGGCCGAGCTCGGCGAACCACGGGAGGTCGGGGTGGCTGAGCTCGACCTCGGGGGTGGTGTCGTCCGGCAGTTCGTACCACTCGGGGCGGGCACCGGGCCGCTCCTGCACCAGTAGCGGCAGCACCTCGAAGCGCTCCTCGCCGCACTTCCAGCCGAGGTCCCGGGCGCGGGCCGCCAGCCGCGCGCCCGCCGGGTCCCCGACGAAGCCGTGCCCGGTGGGCCGGCCGGCGTAGCGGACCAGCTGCTGGTTGAGGATGCGGGCGGCCGGGCGGCCGGGCCGGTCGGGGGCGAACACCGAGATCACCGGGCGGATCCGGCCGCCGTTGGAGGCCACCCGCAGGTGCTCGAAGCACTCGGTGGCGATGTCGTCGGCCGAGGCCAGGTGCCGCAGGTCGCGCACCACCAGGCTGCGCCAGTACAGCCGGCCGATGCAGCGGGCCGCGTTGCGCCAGGCGAGCCGGGCGCCGTAGGCGAGTTCGGCGGGGGTGTGCTGGTAGGTGCCGGTGCGGTCGATCTCGTCCAGGACCGCCAGCACCCGCCCGGTCGGGTCGCCGGTGCCGGGCTGCTCGCGGTGGAACTGGCGGACGAAGTCGGCGGCCGCGTCGGGGTCGGTGAAGGGCTCGGCGAACGGCTCGGCCGAGGGTCCGGTGAACGCCTCGGTGAACGTCTCGCCGAACGGCTCGATGCCCGGCTCGGTGCGGAGACCGGCGAACGGATCGGTGCCGGTGGTGCGTTCGGCCACGGTGGGCCGCCCCGGGGTGGTCCGCCCGGCCTCGGCGCGCCCCGGGTCGACGAGGTACCGGACGCCGGTGCCGTGCACGGTGGTGGGCAGGGGGTCGGGCCCGTGCGGCGGCTCGGCGGCCGGGTGGGCGTGGGCGAACGGGCAGCCGCCGCTCGGCGCCGGTGCCGCGGCCGGCGTCGGAGCCGGTGCGGGGCGACGGGTCGGGCGGGTGCTGCGGGTGCGAAGCCGGTTGAAGATCAAGGACACATCCCTCCTGCCGAACAGGAGTACCGGAGGTAGGCGCCCCGCCGCAGAGAGTGAACGATTCGGCCCCCGCACCCGCGCCGGGAGCGCTAGGGTGCGGGGGCCGAAGGTCCGACAGTCGGATCAGCCCATGTCCTCCAGGCGGACGCCCTTGGTCTCCTTCATGTACTTCGCCACGAAGACCAGCGACAGGGCCGCGAAGCCCGCGTAGACCAGGTAGGTCGCCGACAGGTTCCAGCGCGAGAGCGAGGGGAACGACACGGTGATCGCCCAGTTGGCGATCCACTGCGCCGAGGCGGCGACGGAGAGCGCGGCGGCCCGGATCCGGTTGGGGAACATCTCGCCGAGCATCACCCAGACCACCACGCCCCAGGACATCGCGAAGAAGAGCACGAAGGCGTTGGCGGAGATCAGCGCGACGGTGCCCTGGAGGTCGGGCAGGGCGACGTCGTCGCCGGTGCCGGTGGCCGAGGAGAACGCCCAGCCGCAGGCGGCCAGCGCGACGGCCATCCCGGCCGAGCCGATCAGGGCGAGCGGCTTGCGGCCGATCCGGTCCACCAGCAGGATCGCGACCACGGTGCCGAGGATGTTGATGACCGAGCCGATGAAGCTGATCAGCAGCGAGTTGCTCTGGTCGATGCCGACGGACTGCCAGAGGATCGACGAGTAGTAGAAGATCACGTTGATGCCGACCAGCTGCTGGAAGACCGAGAGGCCGATGCCGACCCAGACGATCGGCAGCAGGCCGAACCGACCGCCGAGCAGGTCGCCGAAGCGCGGCCGGTGGTCGGAGGCGATCAGGCCCTGGATCTCGGCGATCCGCGCGTCGGTGTCGGAGCCCTCGCCCTCGACCTCGGTGAGCACCGTGCGGGCCTCGTCCAGCCGGCCGGCCGAGATCAGGTAGCGCGGGGACTCGGGGATCATCGAGGCGAGTACGAAGTAGACGGCGGCCGGCACGACGCAGATGCCGAGCATCCACTGCCAGGCCTCCAGGCCGAGCAGCCGGCCGCGGGTGTCACCGCCGGCGGCGTCCGCCAGGACCCAGTTGACCAGCTGCGAGATCGCGATGCCGAGGACGATCGCGGCCTGCTGGAAGGAGGCCAGCCGGCCCCGGTAGCGGGTCGGCGCGACCTCGGCGATGTAGGTCGGGGCGATCACCGAGGCGATGCCGATGGCCGCGCCGCCGAGGACCCGCCAGCCGGCGAGGTCCCAGGCGGCGAACGGCAGCATCGAGCCGACCGCGCTCACCGCGAAGAGCAGCGCGCCCGCCTTCATCACCTTGATCCGGCCGTACCGGTCGGCGAAGCGGCCGGCCAGCGCGGCGCCCACCGCCGAGCCCAGCAGCGCGGACGAGACGATCAGACCGGTGACGCCGTCCCCGACGCCGAACTTCTCCTGGATGCCGGAGACGGCGCCGTTGATCACGGAGCTGTCGTAGCCGAACAGGAACCCGCCGAGGGCCGCGGCGGCGGTGATGAACACGACGAAGCCGAGGCGGTCGGAGGGTCGAACCTCCGCCGCCACGGGCTCCGAGGGCTGCTGGGTGACGCTCACGATCTTGACTCCTGATACTCAACGCTGAGCTTGGTAGCCGCGATCGTAACCCGTCAATGTTCAAGTGTTGTACGTGGGATGCCCGACAAGTCCCCTTGCCTATTAGTAAAGTGAACTGTCAAACCTGTTCGGCCACCGGCGAGGCCAGGGACAGCCCGAACCGGCCCTCCTCGTCCGTCCACCAGTGGCTCAGCCGCAGGCCGGCCGCCGCCAGCTCCTCGGCCACCCGCTCCCGGCGGAACTTGGCCGACACCTCGGTGCGCAGCTCCTCGCCCTTCTCGAAGTGGATCGGCAGGTCCAGCGCGGGGATCTTCACGGTCTGCTCCTGCAGCGAGCGCAGCCGCATCTCGATCCACTCCCGCTCCCGGTCCCAGAGCGCCACGTGCTCGAACGCGCTCGGGTCGAAGTCGGCGGACAGCTCCCGGTTCAGCACGTTGAGCACGTTCCGGTTGAACTCCGCCGTCACCCCCGCCGCGTCGTCGTAGGCGGCCACCAGCACCTGCGGGTCCTTGACCAGGTCGGTGCCGAGCAGCAGGAAGTCACCGGGGTCGAGCGCGGCCCGCAGGCGGCGCAGGAAGACCGCCCGCTCGGCGGGGAGCAGGTTGCCGAGGGTGCCGCCGAGGAAGGCGACCAGGCGCGGCCCGCCCTCCGGCGGCAGGCCGAGCCGGGCGGTGAAGTCGGCGAGCACCGCGTGCACGGACAGCCCGGGGAAGTCCAGGGCCAGCGCCTCGCCCGCACCGGTCAGGGCGCTCTCGCTGACGTCCACCGGGACGTAGCTGTCCAGCGTGCCGAGGTCGCGCAGCGCGTTCAGCAGCAGCCTGGTCTTCTCCGAGGAGCCCGAGCCCAGCTCCACCAGCGTGCGGGCCCGGGTGGCGGCGGCGATCTCGCCGGCCCGGGCGGTGAGGATGGCCCGTTCGGCGCGGGTCGGGTAGTACTCGGGCAGCCGGGTGATCTCCTCGAACAGCTCGCTGCCCCGGGCGTCGTAGAACCACTTCGGCGGCAGCCACTTGGGATCGGCGGTCAGCCCCTCGCGCACGTCGTGCCGCAGCGCGGTGCTGAAGTGGTCGGCGGGCAGCAGTCGGGTGAGATCAAAGATGCTCATGACAGATGGATCCTCTGTTCAAAAAGTGAAGGTGAGAGGAGCGAGGGAGATTTCAGAGCGGGCGGACCACGACACCGTCCGGGCCGGCCAGCAGCAGCGAGCGGTCCGGGACGACGGTCCAGTCCGGGTGGTCGTCGTAGGGCTCGGAGGCCACCAGGACGCCCGCACCCGGCAGGCTCCGGTGGTGCAACGTGTCGCCCCAGGCGGTGGCGGCGATCGCCCGGCCGTCGGTCAGCAGCAGGTTGAGCCGGCCGGTGGTGTGCGCGGTCACGTCCGCGACGGCGCCGGCCAGGGCATCGCCGAGGCCCGCGCCCGCGCGCAGCCGGTGCAGCGCGAGGCCCCAGAGCAGCGCCGAGTCCGTCCGGGCCGGCAGCTCCAGCAGCTCGGCCGGGGAGAGCCGCCCGGCCGGCGCGTCCAGCTTGTCCGGCCAGCCGGCCACCGCGCCGTTGTGGCTGAACAGCCAGGGCCCGGCGGCGAACGGCGCGGCCGCGTCCTCGCCCGCCGCGCAGCCCTCGGTGGCCGAGCGGACGGCCGCCACCAGCGCCCGGGTGCGGATCACCCGGGCGAGGTCGGCGAAGGAGGCGTCCGCCCAGATCGGTCCCGCCCGCCGGTAGCGGGCCGGGGTCGGGTCGCCGTCCGCGTACCAGCCGAGGCCGAAGCCGTCGGCGTTGACCGTGCCGTACTGCTGCGCCCGGGGGGCCCAGGACTGCCGGTAGAGCCCGAACGGCGGCTCCACCAGCAGCTCCCCGGGCGTCACCGGTGCGCCGAGGTAGGCGAGGTGGCGGCACATCAGCCGGCCGCCACGTCGGCCGCGGTGCGGAACCCGGCGAAGATCTGCCGCCGGACCGGGTAGTCCCAGTTGCGGAACGTGCCGCGGCAGGCCACCGGCGCGACCGCGAAGCAGCCGCCGCGCAGCACCTTGTACTCGGGCCCGAAGAAGACCTCCGAGTACTCCCGGTACGGCCAGGCCCGGAAGCCGGGGTAGGGGTGGAGGTCACTGGCCGTCCACTCCCACACGTCGCCCATCAACTGCCGTACGCCGTAGGGGGACTCGCCGGCCGGGTAGCTGCCGGCCGGGGCCGGGCGCAGATGGCGCTGGCCGAGGTTGGCGTGCTCCGGGGCGGGCGGGCCGTCGCCCCACGGGTAGCGGCGGGAGCGGTCGGTGGCCGGGTCGTGCCGGGCGGCCTTCTCCCACTCCGCCTCGGTCGGCAGCCGCCGCCCCGCCCAGCGGGCGTAGGCGTCCGCCTCGTACCAGCTGACGTGCAGCACCGGCTCGTCCTCGGGGACGGGCTCGACCGTGCCGAAACGGCGCCGCAGCCACTGGGTGCCCTCGCGGTGCCAGAACAGCGGGGCGGTCAGCCCGGCCCGCTGCCGGTGCTCCCAGCCCTCGGCCGTCCACCAGCGCGGGTCGTCGTAGCCGCCGTCGGCGATGAACCGCAGATAGGCGCCGTTGGTGACCGGCGTGGTGTCCAGCCGGAAGGCCGGCAGGTCGATCCGGTGCGCCGGGCGCTCGTTGTCCAGCGCCCACGGCTCGGTGTCCGTCCCCATGGTGAACGGGCCCGCGGGGACGAGCACGTCGGCGGGCAGCGCCGCCGCGTCCGCCGGTGCGGGCGGCGGCGGGGGAGCGGCCAGCGCGGGCTCGCCGCGGCGCAGCTGGTGGGTGACCAGCATGGTCTCGTCGTGCTGCTGCTCGTGCTGGGCGATCATGCCGAAGGCGAAGCCGGCGTCGAGCAGCGGAGCGCCCTCCAGCGGGCTGGCCTCCAGCAGGTCGAGCACCCGGCCGCGGACTTCGTGCGCGTAGGCGCGCGCCTCGGCCGGCGGCAGCAGCGGCAGGCTGGGGCGTTCGGCGCGCGGGTGCTCGAAGGCGTCGTAGAGCGGGTCGATCTCCGGGCGCATCGGCTCCCGGCCGCCGATGTTGCGCAGCAGCCAGAGCTCCTCCTGGTTGCCGATGTGCGCGAGGTCCCAGACCAGCGGGGACATCAGCGGGGAGTGCTGGGCGGTGAGGTCGTGGTCCTCGACGCAGTCGGTCAGCGCGGCGGTGCGGGTCCGGGCGGCCAGCAGCTCGGTGGCGATCGCCTCGCGCAGGGCCGCCGGGGGAAGGCCCTCGGGGGACGGGCCGGCCGGCGGGGCGGGGGAGGCCGCGGGCGGAGACCCGGGGCCGGTCGCCCCGGTGGTGCGGGAGCCGGTCGGGCGGGCGTCGTCGATCATGGTGCGGCCTCCTCCGGGGGAGTGCGTCGGGTGCCGGAGCGCAGGGCGTCCAGCTGGTCGTCGGCCGGGCAGCGGCCGCGCGCGGGGTAGCGCTCGGCGAACTCGGCGACGGCGGTGCGCAGTCGCTCGGCGCCGGGCAGGCGTCCCAGCGCGGCGTCGGCGGCGGCGAAGCAGGCGAGGGTGGCGCGGCGCAGCGCGGGATCGGCGACCGCCAGGGTGGCGGCCCGGCGCCAGGCGTCGCTGCGCGGCGGGAGCGGCCCGGTGGCGCTCTCCAGCGGCTCCAGCGCGGCCAGCGCCGCGTCGGCGGCCTTCGGGTCGTCCAGCAGCGCGGTCACCAGGGCCGCGGGGACGATCCAGCCGTCGCCCGGCTGGGCGTCGATCATCCGCAGCTCCAGGTGGCCGTGCGGGCGGACCGGCGGGAACAGCGTGGTGCGGTGGTAGTCCAGATCGGCGAGGGTCGGCGGGCGTTCGCCGCCGCCGCGCAGCCAGTCGAGGAAGGTCAGGCCGGCCGGCGCCGTCCACGGCAGGCCGTCGGGGCGGCGGATGCAGAGCACCTCGGCGTCCAGCACGTACCTGGTCCAGGCCTCGCGCGGATCGCCGTGGTCGGGCGCCGGGGCGAGCGTGCGGGTGGGGTCCATCCGGGACCAGACGATCTGCCGGGTGGACCGGTGCCCGGTGGGCTTCCCGTCCAGCAGGGGGGAGTTCGCGAAGGCGGCGACCAGGACCGGACCGAGCTGGTGGGTCAGGCGCCAGCGCCGGTCGAGCGCGTGCGGGCCGTCGGCGGCCCCCGCGTCCAGGCAGACCTGCACGGAGGCGGTGCCGGTCATCATGATCCGGCCCCAGGGCCCGGCCGAGTCGAAGAACCGTTCCATCGCGAGATAGCGCGGGTGGTCCAGCACCATCGTGCGGGGGCGGGCCAGGGGGTCGGTACCGGTGCCGGTGAGCCGCAGACCCTGGGCCGCGAAGGCGGCCCGCAGGGTGGCGAGATCACGGCGGGTGTCGTCGACGCAGGCGACGATGCCGTCGGCGGGCGGGGAGCTGAGCTCGACCTGTCCACCGGGTTCGAGGGTGAGGCGGGCACCGGACGGCAGGACCGTCCCGTCGGCGCCGCCCAGCGGCAGTGACTCCAGTGCGGCGTGCAGCCGCTCCGGTAGCACGGGGCCGGTCGGACATCGGTCGTCGTGGACGAACCACTCGACCTCCACGCCGACCAGCCGGGGCGGCCCGATCTTGAAGCAGACGCCGGCCATGTGGCGGCGCGCCGTCGACTCGGTGAGCGGGGTGACGCTCCCGGTGGGCGGATCGGTGCCCTGGCGGTCGGTCGGGCTGGTCGGGCTGGTCGGGCGAACGGGTATCACCGGACTCACCATCCTCGGGATCACGATTGCGGCCCGGTCTACCCTGCCCAGTCTGCTACGGACCATGCCGGGGCGCTCCGCAAACATCTGGTGAAGAGATGTCGTCGCAGGTCAGAGGCGGTGCAATCGGGTGATAGCGGGATTTCGGAGCCGTTCCAGCCGGCCCACGGCCGCCGCCAGCGCGGGCTCCGGCAGGGCGTAGTTCAGCCGCAGCGAGCCCTCGCCGCCGGGGCCGAAGTCGGCGCCGTCGGAGGCCTCCAGGCCGCACCGCTCCAGCAGCGCCGCCCGGGCCCCCACGGGTGGCAGGCCGAGCGCGGCGGCGTCCAGCCAGAGCAGGTAGGAGGCCTCCGGCGCGGAGCGGACGGCCTCTCCGAGCACGCCGGTCAGCCGGTCCCGGGCGGCGGCCAGGTGGTCCAGCAGCGCGTCCAGCCACGGGCCGCCGTCGCGCAGCGCCGCCTCCTGCACCACCTGCTCCAGCAGCCCGCCCTCCCACAGGCCGTACCCCGCCATCACCCCGGTGAGCCGCTCGCGCAGCGCCGCGTCCGGCACGAGCGCGAAGCAGCTGGGGATGCCGGAGGTGTTGAAGGTCTTGCCGACCGAGTTGAGGGTGACGGTCCGCTCCCGGTAGGGGCCCGCGACCGCGACGGCCACCGGGTGGCGGTGGCCCGGGTGGGTGAGGTCGCCGTGCACCTCGTCCGAGAGCAGTACCCCGCCGCCCCGGGCCGCCGCCTCGGCCAGGGCGCGGACCTCCGCGGCGGTCCAGACCCGGCCGGACGGGTTGTGCGGGCTGCTCAGCAGCACCGCCCCGGCCCGGTGCCCGGCGAAGGCGTCCAGCGGCAGCCGGTAGCCGGCGGCGTCCCGGGCCAGCGGCAGCTCCCGGTGGGCCAGTCCGGCGGCCCGGCAGACCTGGGCGAAGCCGCCCCACTCCGGCGCCGGGAACAGCACCGGCCCGGTCGGTCGCACCGCCTCCAGCAGCAGCCGGACGGCGGTGCGCGGTCCGAACGGCAGCAGCAGCACCCACGCCGGGTCGATCTCCACCCCGTGCCGGTCCCGGTACCAGCGGGCCACCAGCTCCCGGCCGGCCGGGTCGCACACCGTGTACCCGTACGCCGGGTGCCGCGCGCGCCGGCCCAGCGCCGCCGCGACGGCCGGCGGGCCGGGCAGGTCCATGTCGGCCAGCCCCATCGCGATCACGCCGGCCGCGCCGGCCGTCCGCGCCCACTTGCTGCTCCCGGTACCGGTCCGGTCGAAGGCCCGCCCGAAGAGCCGGTCGGGGGAGTGGCCCGGGGTGTGGCCGGGGTCGTCCGACGGGGTCGTCATGGCGGGCGCCTCCCGGGCGGCGGTGGGGGTCGGTCCCGGGCCACGCTAACCGCCCGGGCGGGCCGGGTCACCAGGGCGCGGGCGGGCCGCCGCCGGCACCGGCCCGCGTCCCGAGGAGCGGTCGGCAGGGGCGCGGCCGCCCGGCGGGGCCCTACGCTGCGGGACGGCTGCGACCGGGGACGCACGGGGAGACCCGGAAAGGGCGGGACCGATGGGACTGGTGGGACTGCGAGGACGGGCGGGCCGGGCGGCGCCCCCGGCGGCGGACCGGGGCGGGCCGGACGACGAGGTCACGCTGTTCGTGGCCCGGCGGGTCGAGCCCGGCCACGAGGAGGCGTTCGAGCGGTGGGCGAAGGGGATCCTCGCCGCGGCCGCCGGGCACGAGGGCAACCTCGGCACCGGGCTGCTGCGCCCGGCCGGGCCGGACGACCCCTGGCACCTGCTGCTGCACTTCCGTGACGGCGGGGCGTTCCGTTCCTGGCAGGCCTCGCCGGCCCGGGCGGCCTGCTTCGCCGCGGCGGACGGGCACCACCACGAGGTGCACCGGCACGAGATCCTCGGCATGGAGGGCTGGTTCGCCACCACCCGGTCGGCGGCGAAGGGCCGCCCGCCGGTGCGCTGGCGGATGGCGGTCGCCTCCACGGTGGCGATCGCGCCGCTCACCGTCACCTCCGGGCTGCTGCTCACCCCGCATCTGGCCGGCCTGCCGGTGGCGGTCCGCGCCCTGGTCACCGCACCGCTGATCAGCGCGCTGATGACGTACGCGGCCCTGCCGGTGGTCACCCGGCTGCTGCGCGGCTGGCTGTTCGGCCGCACCGACCGGGTCTAGGTGTCACGCCGGGCGGTCGGCCGGTGCGCCGCCCGGCCGGCCGCCCGGGTCCCGGCGGGCCAGGTGGGCGGCCAGGCCGCGGCGGCCGCGGCGCATCATGACGGCGTGGTTGGCGCGGAACACCGGGTGCAGCGGCACGGCGAGGCGCCGGAGCAGCGGGCGCCCGGGCCGGGCGTCCTCCTCGAACAGGGCGCGGGCGCCGGTGCCGTCCGCCCCGACCGTCCAGCGGGACCAGCCGACCAGGTCGCCCCGCATCGCGACCTCCAGGACGCCGGCCACCGGGTCGCGCCGCACCACGGTCAGCCCGATCACCAGCCGGTACGGCAGCAGCGCCCGCACCACCGCCTCGCCGTCGTCCGGGCCGAACCGCCGCACCGCGCGGATCTCGGGCCACCAGAGGGGGTAGCCCGGGACGTCCTCCAGCGCGGCGTACACCGCGGCCGGCGGCGCGGCCAGCCGCCACACGTCGCGGAACCGGTAGTGGTTGAGGTCCACGGCCGAACTCTAGGGGGTCCGCCCGGCCCCGGGGGGCGGACCCCCGCTGACCGGTTCCCCGGCCCCGGGGGCGCCCTAGGCGGGCTCGGACAGTTCGAAGGCGGTGTTGACCAGGGCGACGTGGGTGAACGCCTGCGGGGTGTTGCCGAGTTGGCGGCGGGCGCGCGGGTCCCACTGCTCGGAGAGCAGGCCGAGGTCGTTGGCGAGCCCGACCACCCGGGCGAACAGGTCGCGGGCCTCGGCCCGCCGCCCGGTGGCGACGAGCGCGTCGGCGAGCCAGAACGAGCAGGCCAGGAAGGCGCCCTCGCCGCCGGGCAGGCCGTCGGTGTGCCGGTGCGTCCGGTAGCGCAGGACGAGGCCGCCGTGGTCCAGGCCGTCCCGGACGGCGTCCACGGTGCGGACCACGCGCGGGTCGTCCGGCGGCAGGAAGCCGCACTTGACGACGAACAGCGTGGCCGCGTCCAGGCCCTGCCCGCCGTAGTGCTGGACGAAGACGCCGCGCCGCCGGTCGTAGCCGTGCTCGCAGACGTCGGCGTGCACGGCGTCGCGCATCGCCCGCCAGCGGGCCACCGGCGCGGGCAGCCCGGTGGCCTCGGCCATCCGCACCGCGCGGTCGGCGGCGACCCAGGACATCACCTTGGAGTGGACGAAGTGGCGCCGCTCGCCGCGCACCTCCCAGAGGCCCTCGTCGGGTTCGCGCCAGTGCTGCTCCAGGTAGGCCATCAGGGTCCGTAACAGCGTCCAGACGTGCCGCTCCATCGGCAGGCCGGCCAGCAGCGCCAGGTGCAGGGTGTCCACCACCTCGCCGTAGACGTCGAGTTGGAGCTGGTCGACGGCGGCGTTGCCGAACCGGACCGGCCGGGAGCCCTCGTAGCCGGGCAGCCAGTCGGCGGAGATCTCGCCGAGGACGCGCTCCCCGGCGACGCCGTAGACGGTCTGCAGGTCGCCCGGGTCGCCGGCGATGGCGCGCAGCAGCCAGCGGCGCCAGGCGGCGGCCTCGTCGCGGAAGCCGCCGCGGAGCAGCGCCGAGAGCGTCATCGAGGAGTCGCGCAGCCAGCAGAAGCGGTAGTCCCAGTTGCGGGTGCCGCCGATCCGCTCGGGCAGTGCGGCGGTGGGCGCGGCGACGATCCCGCCGGTGGGCGCGTAGGCGAGTGCCTTGAGGGTGAGCAGCGAGCGCAGCACGGCCTCCCGCCACTCGCCCCGGTAGCGGCAGCCGGCCGCCCAGTGCTGCCAGTCGCGCAGCGTGGCGAGCAGGGCCTCCTCCGGGTCGGTGCGCGGGGAGGTGGGCAGGTGGGAGGGCTGCCAGGTGAGGACGAAGGGCACCCGGCTGCCGGCGGTGACGGTGAAGTCGGAGACGGTGACGCCGTCCACCCCGTAGGTGTGGACCTCGGGCGGCACCCGCAGCCAGGCGGAGTCGGGCCCGGCGACGGCGACCCGGTGCCGGCCGGTGCGGCGCACCCACGGCTCGATCCGGCCGTAGTTGAACCGCAGCCGCAGCTCGCCGCGGACCGGGACGCTGCCCTCGACGCCCTCCACGATCCGGATCAGCTGCGGGGAGCGCTGCCCGCCCCGGCCGCGCTGGGGCATGAAGTCGGTCACCCGGACGGTGCCGTCGGCGGTGTGCCAGTCGCTCTCCAGGACGAGGCTGTCGCCCCGGTAGCGGCGCGCGGAGCACCGCGCGCCGCCGGCCGGGGCGAGCCGCCAGGCGCCGTGCTGCCGGTCGCCGAGCAGGCCGGCGAAGCAGCTGGGGGAGTCGAACCGGGGTAGGCAGAGCCAGTCGACCGACCCGTCCCGCCCGACCAGCGCGGCGGTCTGCAGGTCGCCGATCAGGGCGTAGTCCTCGATCCGTCCGGCCATCGGGTCCATTCTCCGGCCGGGGCGCGTCCTCGGCAGGACGGGGCGACTCCGCTTGCACGCGTTCGGCGTGCAGAGGAGGATCTTGTGTGCTTGTAGTCTCATCAGAACCAGCAGTCCCACGGGACGACTGGTTCACCGGAACCGGAATGAAGGAGTCCCGAGGATGCGGCGACCGAACTGGGTACCGGAAGGTACGGACCTGGACAAACCGAACGCCGCCCGGGTCTACGACTACTACCTCGGCGGTTCGCATAACTTCGAGGTGGACCGGGAGATGGCCCGCCAGGCGATCGCGCTCTGGCCGGAGCTGCCGCAGATCATGCGCTCCAACCGGGCCTTCCTGCGCCGCGGCGTGCAGTTCGCCGCCGAGCAGGGCATCACCCGCTTCCTGGACATCGGCTCCGGCATCCCGACCTTCGGCACCGTGCACGAGATCGCCCGGGCGATCCGCCCCGAGGCCGAGGTGGTGTACATCGACCGCGACCCGGTCGCCGTCGCGCACAGCCGGCTGCTGCTGGCGGAGGACGAGGGCTGCTCCGTCGTCCAGGCCGACGTCCGGGACATCGACGACCTGCTGGGCCGCCCCGAGGTGACCGCGCTGCTCGCGCCCGCTGAGCCGGTGGCCGTGCTGCTGGTCGCCGTCATGCACTTCGTCAGCGACTCCGAGGATCCGTGGAAGCTGCTGGAGGTGCTGCGCGAGGCGCTCCCGCCGGGCAGCGCGCTGATCCTCTCGCACGCTTCCCTGGAGGGCCGGCCCGACCAGGCCGAGGACCACCAGAAGCTGTACCGGATGACGCCCACCCCGCTGACCATGCGCACCCGCGAGCAGATCACCGCGATGTTCGCGGGGTTCGAGCTGGTCGAGCCCGGTGTGGTCTACCTCCCCGAGTGGCGCCCCGAGCAGCCGGAGGCGGTCGGCCGGCACCCCGAGCGGATGACCGGGATGGCGGGCGTGGGGTTCCGCCGGTGAACGAAGCGCCGGCACCCGGCAGCGCCGATCGGTTCCACGAGGACTGGGCGCGGCTGCTCTCCGGCGACCACGGCACGGCGGTCCACCCCGGCCTGCTCGGCAGGCTGGTCTCCCGGACCGCCGCGCTGCTCCACCGCGCCCAGCTGGGCGAGCCGTTCGACCCGGGGCTGGCCGCCCGGGCGGGCGCCGAACTCGTCGACGCCCACTTCACCGACCCGGTGGTGCTGGCCCGGGCCCTCGAACTGCTCCAGGAGCACCCCGCGGCCGACGACCGCGGGCCCGCGCTCTGCGGGGCCTTCGCGGCCGGCTGGGCGGCCGCCCTGCGCGAGCGGACCCTGCGCGAGCAGGAGGCCATCCGGACCGCCGCCGACAGCGCCCGGCGGGAGGCCGAGCGGGCGCTGCGCGCCTCCGAGGCGCGGTTCCGCGCGCTGTTCGAGAGCGCGGCGATCGGCATCGGCATCGGCGACACCGAGGGCAACATCCTCGCGGTGAACAAGGCGCTCCAGGAGCTGTTCGGGGCCGCGCCGGAGGACATGCGGGGCCGCCGGGTCGGCGACCTCGTGCACCCCGAGGACACCCCCGGCGTCTGGGAGGCGTACGAGGAGCTGATCAGCGGCAAGCGGGACTACTTCCAGGTCGACAAGCCGTACTACCGGCACGACGGCGAGGTGGTCTGGACCCACCTCACGGTCTCGCTGATCCGGGACGACGACGGCCGGCCGCAGTACCAGGTGGCCATGCTGGAGGACATCACCGACCGCTACCGGCTCCAGGAGCGGCTGCGCCACCAGGCCACCCACGACCCGCTGACCGGACTGCCCAACCGGGCCGCCTTCTTCGAGCGGCTGGAGAAGCTCTTCGAGGAGCCGGACCCGGGCGCCCGCTTCGGCCTCTGCTACGTCGACCTCGACGGCTTCAAGGTGGTCAACGACAGCCTCGGCCACGACACCGGTGACCAGCTGCTGGCCGCTGTCGCCGCCCGGCTGAAGGCCGCCCTCACCCCCCTCGGCCACCTGGTGGCCCGCCTCGGCGGCGACGAGTTCGTCGTCCTGCTGGAGAACTGCCGCGGCGAGCAGGAGGCCGTCGCCGCCGCCAAGACGGTGCTGAAGGCGCTCGCCGGGCCGGTCCTGATCGGCGATCACAAGCTCGCCGTCGGGGCCAGCGTGGGCGTGCTGGAGCGGCGCATCTCGACCACCACGCCGGGCGCCGCGGTCCGCGCCGCCGATCTGACGCTATACCGGGCGAAGGAGGCCGGCCGCGGCCGCTGGACGCTCTTCGACCCCAAGGAGAACGCCCGCGCGGTCAGCCGCTACGCGGTCTCGGTCCGGATGCCGGCCGCCCTCGACCGCGGCGAGTTCTTCATCGACTACCAGCCCCTGTACGCGCTGGCCGACGGCCGGCTCGCCGCCGTCGAGGCGCTGGTGCGCTGGCGCCACCCGCAGCTGGGCGTGCTGGGCCCGGACGAGTTCGTCACCACCGCCGAGGAGACCGGCCTGATCATGCCGCTCGGCCGCTGGGTGCTGGAGCAGGCCTGCGGCCAGGCGGCCGACTGGATCAAGCGGTTCGGCGACGACGCGCCCCAGCTGAACGTCAACCTGGCGGTCCGTCAGGCCCGTAGCGCCGCACTGGTGACCGATCTCGGCCGGATCCTCGACTCCACCGGGCTGGACCCGGCCCGGCTCCAGCTGGAGATCACCGAGTCCACCGTGGTCGGCCCGGAGGACGAGGCGCTGCGCACCCTGCACGGGCTGGTCGACCAGGGCGTCTCGCTCGCCGTGGACGACTTCGGCACCGGCTGGTCCAACCTCGCCTACCTGCGTGACCTGCCGGTCTCCGGGCTGAAGATCGCCGGCTCCTTCGTCGGCGACCTGCACGACCCGGCCAAGGACGCGGCCACCGGCTGGCGGATCGTCAGCGGCCTGGTGTCGATGTCGCACGCGCTGGGCCTGACGGTCACGGCCGAAGGCGTGGAGACCCTCCGGGACGCCGAGCGGCTGCGCGGCATCGGCTGCGACTGGGCGCAGGGCTGGCACTTCGGGCGGCCGGTGCGACCGGCCGAGATCGCCCGCCGGATCGCCGAGGAGCCGGGCGGCCGGCCGGTCGGCTGACCGGCCGGCCCGGGCGGGTGCCGCCGGCACCGCCGGACGGACCGGGCGAGCGCCTCGGCCCGACGGGCCAGGTGAAATCCGCCCGGTCGAACCAGGCAAAATCCGGACAAACTACTTGACGTGACGGCGGTCACCTGGGCACGATGAGGCCCTGGCACACCCCGCACTCCGGTGCGGGAAGCACATTCGGCCAGTTCGACAGACCGGCGCCTCGGCGCCCGGGAGCCGGCGGCGCACCCCCGACCGGGCCGCCCTTAGCCGCTCCCCACCGTTTCGGCAGTCCCCCCGGGGACTTCCCTCCGGGGCCCCGCCCCGCGCACCCCGCGTCGCGCACCGGGCCCGCCCCGTCACAGGGGCCGCGCCGTGCCCGGCGCCGCCCGCCGCCTCCTCCCTCCGAGAGGCCGCCCCCGATGAGCACCACCCTGCCCCCCCACGTCGTTCCGTCCCCGGACCACGACGGCCGGCCGCAGCGCCGGGCCGAGGACCGGGCCGCCCCCCGACGGCCGATGCGCCGCGCCGAGGACCGGGCCACGGACCGTCGGCCGATGCGCCGGGCCGGGGACGGCGTCGCCAGTCGGCACAGCGTCACCCTGGTCGTCCCCGCCCAGAACGAGGCCCGCAACATCCCCTGGGTGTTCGAGCAGATCCCGCGCTGCGTGGACGAGGTCATCCTGGTCGACGGCTCCTCCGACGACGCGACCGTCCCGATGGCCCGGCACTGCCTGCCGACCGTCCGCAGCGTCCAGCAGAGCGGGCCCGGCAAGGGCAACGCGCTGCGCACCGGCTTCGCCGCCGCCAGTGGCGAGTACATCGTCATGATGGACGCCGACGGCTCGATGTGGCCCGGCGAGATCCCGCACTTCCTCCACTTCCTCGACCACGGCTTCGACTTCGTCAAGGGCTCCCGGTGCATCGCCGGCGGCGGCTCGCTGGACCTCACCAAGGTCCGCTCCTTCGGGAACCGCGCGCTGCTCGCCGTGGTCAACCGCCTCTACGACGCGAGCCTCACCGACTTGTGCTACGGCTACTGCGCCTTCCGCCGCTCCTTCCTGGACGCGCTCGACCTGCGCTCCTCCGGCTTCGAGATCGAGGCCGAGATGATCGCGCACGCGCTGCGCTCCGGACTGCGGATGGCCGAGGTGCCGAGCCTGGAACTCCCCCGCCGCAGCGGTCGATCCCACCTGCACGCCGTCTCCGACGGCCGCCGGGTGCTGAGGACCCTGATCACCGAGCGTCCCGGCGCCCGGTCCTCGGCGGCAGCCTCCGCGGGGGAGCAACGATGAATGGCTCCGACCGGCGCACCGCAGCTGCCTGCCCGCGCTCCGCCGCCCGCGACTCGCTCTACACCCCCGTCCGCGTCGTCGACCTTGACCTGGACGATCCGAGCGAGCTGCGCTCGCCCGGTGGTCTCGGCACCGCCGACCCGGTCGGCCGCGTGTTGGCGTTGGTGCGGCTGCACGGACACCCGCTCGGCTTGGTCACGGCCACCGGAACAGCGGGCGACAGTGCCGCGCTGCGCCGGGCGCTGGTCGACGTCGCCCACCGGGAACTCCCGGTTCCCGCCCTGTCCACCGCGACACCCGCGGCGCGTCCCGGTCGGGTCGGCCGCGCCCGGGTGCCCGCGGGCCCGGTCACGGTCAGCGTGGTGGTCTGCACGCGCGACCGGACCGAGCAGCTGCGGAGCTGCCTCGACTCGCTCCTGCGGACCGGCTATCCGCACGTGGAGGTCCTGGTGGTCGACAACGCCCCGCGGAGCGACGCCACCGAACGCCTCGTCGCCACGCGGTACCGGGACCGCGTCCGGTACCTGCGCGAGCCGGTGCCGGGCCTGGCCCGGGCCCGCAACCGCGGCCTGGCCGCGGTGCACGGCGAGGTGGTGGCGTTCGCCGACGACGACCTGATCATCGACACCGGCTGGGTCGGCGCGCTGGCCGGGGCGTTCGGCGCGGACGACCGGATCGGCTGCGTCACCGGCCTCGTGCTGCCCGCCGAACTCGACACCCCGGCCCAGGCCGCCCTCGAACAGTACGGCGGCTACTCCCGCGGCTTCGCGGCCCGCGACTGGTCGCTGCGCGACCGCCCGGACGACCCGCTGATGCGGTTCTCGGTCGGCCGGTTCGGCTCCGGGGCGAACATGGCCTTCCGGACCGCCCTGCTGCGCGGCATCGGCGGCTTCGACCCGGCGACCGGCGCCGGTACGCCCGCCCGCGGCGGCGAGGAACTGCTGGCCTTCTTCCAGATGCTCGACGCCGGCCACACCGTCGCCTACCAGCCGGACGCCATCGTCTGGCACCGCCACCCGCGCACCGGCGACGCGCTGACCCGGCAGGTCTTCAACTTCGGCGTCGGCTTCGGCGCCTACCTGACCGCCGCCGTCGCCCACCGGCCCGGGCTGCTCACCACGCTCGTCCGGCGCGTCCCCTCCGGTCTGCGCCGCTGGCAGCGGGTGCGCCGGCACCGGGCCCGCTGCGGCCCGGCCGAGGGCGAGGCCGCGCTGCTGCGGCTGGGGCGCCGCGAGTTCCGCGGGCTGCTGGTCGGGCCGTTCGGCTATCTGATCAGCGTGTGGCGCCAGCGGAGCCTGCGCACCGGAGGTGCGTCATGACCACCGTCCTGCGGGCGCCCGCCCAGGTGGTGGAACTCGATCTCGACCGGCCCGGTGGGCCGTGGCGGCCCGGCTTCACGGCCCCGGTCCGCCCGCAGGGGCCCGTGGTGGCCCTGGTCCGCCGGGCCGGCCGACCGCTCGGCCTGGTCGCCGTCGACGCCGACCGGCCAGGTCCCGACGGTGGCGCGGGCCCGGACGCCGGCCCGGACGCCGGGCGGCTGCGCCGCCGGCTCGTCGAGGCGGCCGAACGCCACCTCGACACCGGGCCGGCGGCCCCCGCCCCGCCGCCCCCCGGCGCCCGCGCACCCCTGGTCAGCGTCATCGTCTGCACCCGCGGGCGGCCCACCCTGCTCGGCGACAGCCTGAGCGCACTGCTGCGCACCGACTACCCGGCCACCGAGTTCCTGGTGGTCGACAACGCCCCCGAGGACGACGCCACCGAACGCCTGATCCGCACGCTCGGGCCGGACCGGCTGCGGTACCTGCGCGAGCCGGTGCCGGGCCTGGCCCGGGCCCGCAACCGCGGCCTGTCCGGCGCCCGGGGCGAGTACGTGGCCTTCACCGACGACGACGCGCTGGCCGACCCCGGCTGGGTGAGCGCCCTCGCCGGGGCCTTCCGGGCCGACCCCCGGGTCTCCTGCGTCACCGGTCTCGTGGTGCCCGCCGAACTCGACACCGAGGCCCAGGCCGTCTTCGAGCGGTACTGCGGCTTCGGCAAGGGCTTCGCCCCCCGGGACTGGTCGACGCGCACGGCCGGCCGCGACCCGCTCTTCCCCTTCGCCGCCGGCCGCTTCGGCACCGGCGCCAACATGGCCTTCCGCACCACCGTGATCCGCGACCTCGGCGGCTTCGACCCGGCGACCGGCGCCGGTACGCCGACCCGCGGCGGCGAGGACCTGCTCGCCTTCCTGCGCGTCCTGGTCGCCGGTCACACCCTCGCGTACCGGCCGGACGCCGTCGTCTGGCACCGCCACCGGCGCACCATGGCCGAGCTGGACGCCCAGATCCAGGGCTTCGGCACCGGCCTCGGCGCCTATCTGACCGCCGCCGTCTCGCAGCGCCCCGGCCTGCTGGCCGAGCTGCTGCGCCGCCTCCCGGCCGGCACCCGGTACGCCCTGCGCCGGGCCGTCGCGCCCGCCCCGGCCGGCCCCGGGCGGGGCGGGCGCGACGGCGATCCGGGACTGGCCCGGCTCGGCCGGCTCGAACTGCGCGGCCTGCTGCGCGGACCGTTCAGCTACCTGGTCAGCCGGCGGCAGGACCGCCGGTTCCGGGCGGAGGACTGGTCGTGATGCAGTCGCTCAGCACGCGTTCGGCCGCGCCCGCCCGGCCCTGCTCCTGCCCGCGCCCGCTGCCCTGCCAGTGCTCCTACCGCGACCTGCTGCGGGCCCGCGCCCGGGCCGGCCGGGCCCGGCTGGCCGGGGAACCGCTGCTGCGCAACGGCCACATCCTGCTGGCGAGTTCGATGGTGGCGGCCGCGCTCGGCGCGATCTTCTGGCTGTTCGCCACCCGCTGGTACAGCGCCGAGACGGTCGGCCTCAGCTACGCCGCCGTCTCCGCCGCCGGGCTGCTCTCCGCGGTCGGCCGGTTCAACCTCAGCAGCGTCCTGGTGCGCTTCATCCCCGGCGCCGGGCAGCACACCCGGCGGCTGGTGGCCCGCTGCTACGCGGCGAGCATCGCCGCCAGCGCGTTCGCCGCGGTGCTCTTCCTGCTGCTGATCCCGTGGATCTCCCCGAGCCTCGGCTACCTGCGGCAGCCGGTGGTGGCGGTCGCCTTCGTGGTGGTCACGGCCGGCTACTCGCTCTTCGTCCTCCAGGACGGCGCGCTGACCGGACTGCGGCGCACCGGCTGGGTGCTCGGCGAGAACGCGCTGTTCGCCCTGGCGAAGGCGGGCGCGCTGGCGGTCTGCGCGGTCCTCGCGGTCGGCACCGGGATCCTGGTCTCCTGGGCGGCGGCCTTGCTCATCACCGTCCTGCTCACCAACGTCGTGCTCTTCCGCCGGGCGATCCCGGCCCACCAGCGGGCGGCCGGCGCCACCGCGTCCGCCCCGCCGCGGGTGGCCGGCTACGCCGTCGCGGACTACCTGGGCAACATCTCCGGCATCGCCGCCTGCAGCGTCGTACCGCTCATGGTGCTTGCCGTGCTCGGCGCGGAGCAGAACGCCTACTACTCGCTCGCCTGGGTGATCGCCGACAGCCTCTACATGGCCGCCTACAGCATGGGCAGCTCGCTGGTGGTCGAGGCCGCCCGGGCACCCGAACGGCTCGCCGAACACGCCCGCCGGATGATGTGGCACACCGGACTGCTCGTCCTCGCGGCGGTGGCCGTGATCGTGGCCTTCGCCCCCTGGATGCTGCGCCTGTTCGGGCCCGGCTACGCCGAGCACGGCACCACCGTGCTGCGGCTGATGGCCCTCTCCGCCCTGCCCACCGTCGTGCTGAGCCTGGCCACCGACGTCGCCCGGGTGCGCCGCGCCCTGGGCTGGATGATCGGGCTCCAACTCGTCTACGCCGTCCTCGTGATCGCGCTCGTCGCCGGACTGCTGCCCGTGTTCGGCCTCACCGGGGTCGGGCTGGCGTGGCTGCTCGCCGCGACGGTCCTCGCCCTCCCGCTGCTGGTCGCCCTCCCGCGCTGGCTGCCGTCGTCCGATCGGAGATCGTGATGAACACCGTGCCGAACGCCGGACCCGTCACCGCACCGGGCCCCGGGCCCACCCTGTCCGTCGTCGTCTGCAGTTACACCCTCGACCGCTGGGACGACCTGTGCGCCGCCCTCGACTCGATCCGCGCCCAGCGCCGGCAGCCCGACGAGACCGTCGTGGTGGTCGACCACTGCCCCGCCCTGACGGCCCGGCTGGCCGCCCGCCCCGGCCTGCGGCTGGTCGAGAGCCCCGAACGCCCGGGCGTCTCCGGCGCCCGCAACACCGGGGTCACGCTCGCCCGCGGCGAGGTGGTCGCCTTCCTGGACGACGACGCGGTGGCCGAACCCGACTGGACCGAACGGCTGCTGGCCGGCTTCCGCGACCCGCGGGTGCTCGGCGTCGGCGGCCGGGTCGACTCCTGGTGGGAGACCGGCCGGCCCGGCTGGTTCCCGCCCGAGTACGACTGGGTGGTCGGCTGCTCCTACCCCGGGGCCGCCGGGAGCACCGGCACGGTGCGCAACTTCATCGGCGCCAACATGTCCTTCCGCCGGGCCGCGGTGGTCGCCGCCGGCGGCTTCCGCGGCGACCTCGGCCGGATCGGCACCAGCCCGTTCGGCTGCGAGGAGACCGAGCTCTGCCTGCGGCTCACCGCCCGGCACCCCGGCACCGAGCTGCGCTACGAGCCCGCCGCCGTCGTCCGCCAGCACGTCCCGCCGGCCCGCACCACCTGGCGCTACTTCAGCTCCCGCTGCTACGCGGAAGGCCGCTCCAAGGCCGTCGTCGCCCGCTACGCGGGCAGCCGGTCGGCGCTGTCCACCGAGCGCCGCTACGTGCGCCGCACGCTGCCCGCCGCGATCCTCCGCGCGCTGGGCCGGCGGCGGCTGCGCTCCTGATCGCCGGCTCCGTCCTGGTGCTGCTCTGCGGCTGGATGGTCT
>NZ_JBEPAA010000049.1:0-62643 GCF_040298365.1 Kitasatospora sp. NPDC001603 | reverse complement strand
GCCTTCCGCGCTCCGGCGAGCCTGGCGATCACCCTCTCCTCGTCCGCCTCCACAGCGGCCCGGGCCCGCAACAACCCCGGCACACCCCACCCCCTACCGCACCAAATTCACCCCAACGGAGGCCATATACCCGCTACTTGGGGAATTCAGCACTAGGGCCTGTGTGTGGTCGTGAGCAGTCTTCGGGTCCTGTCCTCCTGGGGTGCGGAACCCGGTACGACTGAAGGATGGACAATGGCACAACATGGGCAAGGACGCCCCGACCCGATGGGAGCCGTAGCGTGAATGACGACCAGTCCGCCGCAATCGCCGCCATGGCGAGCATCGGAGAAGTGCTGTCGTGCATCGGGCCCACCTGCGGGGACACTGTCGACTGGAGTGCGGCGGAGAGGGTCTACGGAACGTCATTCCCAGCTGACTACCGGGCCTTCGTCGCAGCCTTCGGCAGCGGTTCGATCGAGGCAATGGTCGGCGTTCACATCCCCGCCGTCACTTCGAACGAGCTGCAGGTAATCACGGTCTCAAGGCTCTCGGAGGCAGCGCTCGCGGACTACGCGGCGAACCAGTGGGCTCCCGCCGACAGGGGCCAGTATCGGCTGGAGGACCTGCTCATATGGGGTGGGACAGCCGCGGCCGACACGCTGTGCTGGATCACGACGGATCCGGACCCGGACCGATGGCCGGTCGCGGTGTACTCGCGCCTTAACCTCGAATGGTCGGTGTACCCGTGCGGTATGGCCGAGTTCCTGCTCGAGCTGCTGCGCGACGAGTGGCAGCAGTGGCCGATCAGCGACAGCTCGCTCCAGGGCATGGCGGACCCGCGCTTCCTGCACGACAAAGACGAGGCGGCGGAATGGGAGTCGGGCAACAACCCCTGGGAGTAGCTATTCCGTTCGGTGACATCACCCTCGGGGTGGGATGTCGAACAAGGCCAGGCCTGTTGGAGCGGTGGCCCCGGTCCGTACCTGCCGATCGCCAGATACGGACCAATGAACCGTGCTGCCAGCGAGGCGTCGAAGTGGCTGCTCAGGGCCTTCTTTCGGTCTGTTCTGCGGCAGACTCGGAAGCGGCATTGGCGTAACGGAGGCTGGCCCTGGCGCTGAGTGCGAAGACGTGGGCGAGATGCAGGGGGTCGGCTCCGGTGGCGGCGGCCTCTTCGAGGATGCGGTCCTGTCGGAGCCGGTCCAGGCCGACGGGCAGCCGTTTGACGAGGCGGTCGAGCCAGAAGGTGCCGACGGCGGTTGTGGTGGTTCGGCCGGCACCGCCGCGGCTCGACACCGGGCACGAAGGTCCGCCAGGCCGCTGCGGACGCCGCTTGGAAACGCAGTCCCAGACCGTGGTGTTCCCGGCCAGCTCGAAGTCGTGCTCCGCGGCCAGGCGCTCGATGATCCGCGGGACCGTGGGCTTCTGCTTCGCGGGCGCGTCCAGGTCTTCGCGCAGCATCGCGTCGATGAAGCCCTTCACCGGCTCCAGCACGCTCTTGCGCGGCGGCGGCGACTTGCGTTTCGGCGGCACCGGCGACTCCAACGCCCTCTTCACCGTGTTCCGCGACACCTTGAACCGCGCGGCGAGCTCCCGCCCCGACAGCCCCTGCTCGCGGTGAGCCCGGCGGATCCTCTCGAAGAGCCACTCACGTGACCTGGGCACCAGCGGTCTCCCTGACCTGGACCGTGATCAACAGGCACGGCGTGACAGCCGAACGGCCCAAGCCACCGCGATTACTCCGAAAGCGGCATGTTCCACACCATCACACCTACTGGCTCCCGAACTCACCGAAGAACCAGCGGCTCCCCAACAGACCGAATCCGTGGCTCTACTTCACCCCGATGAAAACAGCTCAAGCGGCAGGTAGAAGATCGACCGCCGGGTAGGTCCGCCTGCTTCGGGCCGCAACAGTCGCACGGCCCCATGAGATGATCACGCCACCGAAGAAGGACACCGCTCAACCTGACAACACCGTTGGCACCCATGGTTGGCGCGGTACGGGCGCTCACGGGCCCGTCCGGACCCGCGTACCCGGACGACATCCCCGCGCACCTGCCCGGAGCCGCTCACCAACTTCTGGCCCGCATCCCGCCCCCGTTCACCGGCCTCTGACGGCATGAGGGCCCTCGCGCCGCAGCAGCGCGTCGCAGCTGACTTCACGGTGCTTCTGACGTGCTGTCGAAAGGTCTGACGAGGTTCTCTATCCGACCAGGCGCCGCCAGGCCAGGGGCGTGATGATGATGGCCCGGCCGGGGTCGAGGTCTCACTCGACGGGGAGGTCTACCGCTTCGAGGGCGGCTACGACCTCGTGGCCGATGGTCGCGGTGGTCTCGGACGAGCCGTCGAAGCCGCCGTAGAGCAGCATCAGCCCCTGGCCCGCTGGTGTGTCAGCTCGGGTCGACATACGGAGCGGGCACCTTCCTCGTGCGCTGGGTCGGGAGTGGCAGTGCGGCCGGACCGGGCGGGTACCAGGTGTAGACGGAGGGGTCGAAGGCATGGAGCGCGCGACGCAGGCGGCGGGTGGACCACGGCCAGCAGAAGGTGTTCAGACCTGGCGGGGTGAAGTAGTAGCCGGTCGGATCGGTGGCGTAGACGGTCGTGGTGAGGGCTGCCTGCAGGGCCGTGTTGTGCGCGTCCTGGACTTCCTGGCGGACGTCCATCGCTGCCTGTCCGCTGCGGCGCAGATGGGTGAGGGCGGCCGTCACATACCGGAGTTGCGCTTCGAGGATGGTGGGCACGGCGGTGGTGCCGCTGAGCAGGTTCGGTCCTAGGAGCAGGAAGAGATTGGGGTGGCCGCTGACGGTGGTGCCCAGATAGGCATGGCGCCCCGCGCGCCAGGCGTCCGCCAGGCTCTGGCCGCGCGGGCCATAGAGCTTTGGGGCGATTGCCAGTTCACCGATGTGGAAGCCGGTGGCCAGGATGAGGACGTCCGCAGCCGCCCTCCGCCCATCGTCGCCGACGATCTCCTCGCCCTCGACATGCGACGCCCTGGTGGGGTGCAGGCGCACGTGCGGCCGAGCGACGGCCTTGTAGTAGGTGTCCGAGGTGAGCAGGCGTCGTGCGCCGAGGCGGTTGCCAGGGGCGAGGGACCTGCGCAGGTCGGGATCGGGCACCGAGCGGCGCAGGTGCAGGCGCGCTGCGGCTTCGAGCGGCGGCAGCAGGTGCGGATGGCGTAGGGCCAGGCCGATGGTCTCCTGCGCCGCCAGCTGCGCGGCGCGCGCGAAGCGCCGGGCAGCGGGGCTGCGTTGGAGCAGGCGGCGTACGGTTTCGGGCAGGGATACGTCCGGTTTGGGTAGCACCCACGGGGCGGTGCTCTGGAAGATGTCGACGCTCGCCGCGTGGCGTTGAAGGTCCGGTAGGAACTGCACGGTGGAGGCAGCGTTACCGACGACGGCCACACGGCGGCCGGCCAGCTGGACGTCGTGGTCCCAGCGGGCGGAGTGGAAGACGTCACCGGGAAAGGCCGTGAGTCCGGGCAGGTCGGGGTGGCGGGGCCGGTTCCAGGAGCCGGTAGCGACGATGACCGCCCGGGCGGCGTACGTCCCCGCCGAGGTCTCCAGCAGCCAGCGTCCCTTCGTGGCGTCCCAACGGCCGCCTCTGACTTCGGTTTTGTAGCGGATCAGATGGTCGATGCCGTGTCCGGCCGCGGTGGTCCGGAGGTAGGCGAGGATCTCCGGCTGGGTGGCGAAGGTGCGCGTCCAGGGCCCGGGCGCGAAGGAGTACTCGTACAGCAACGACGGCACGTCGCAGCCGCATCCGGGGTAGGTGTTGTCGCGCCAGGTGCCGCCGAGCCGGTCGGTGCTTTCCAGGACGACGACGTCGTCGAGGCCGGCCCGGAGGACGGTGACGGCGGCAGCCACTCCCGACAGGCCGGCGCCGATGACCACCGTCTCCACCTCCCGTGGACCGTCCAGCGCCGCTACGTCACCCATCGCCAGTCTCCCCGTCCCATGCTCGCGACCGCTACAGAAGTACCAACGAGCGGCACGGCACAGAGGTACGTTTTCGCTCACGCATGGGTGCGCCCTGGGAAAGGCCCCGGGCACGAGGGCTTGAGACAGTGGTCCAGTTCCGAGCGGCGGCCGCCGCCGGTGAGGAACCCTTCCACGACCTCGTGGTCGAAGGTGCCCATGCGGCGGCTGCCAAGGGTAGGCAGGAGGTGGTTCTTGAGGGTGGCCGCGGATGAGACGTGTGCTTGCCATGCTGGCTGACCCCCGGGTC
The DNA here is from genome assembly GCF_040298365.1 of Kitasatospora sp. NPDC001603. Taxonomy (NCBI): domain Bacteria; kingdom Bacillati; phylum Actinomycetota; class Actinomycetes; order Kitasatosporales; family Streptomycetaceae; genus Kitasatospora; species Kitasatospora sp. NPDC001603. The sequence goes on along the minus strand of NZ_JBEPAA010000049.1, from coordinate 58,437 downwards.
TTGCTGACCTTTTGCTGACCCCGGATGATGGATCGCGCCCCTGGGCTGCGCGGAGACGCCGACCGCGTGATAACGAGCAGAACTACGCCCGACTGCTGAAGGCCGGGAAGACCTGGGACGAGAAGAACGTCTTCCACCGCGCCCAGTCGGTCACCCTGCCGTCCTGACCGCACACGCAGAGCCATGCCGGCCATCCGGTCAGCAGAGGAGATGGAGGTGAAAGGCGCCGGAGTAAAGGAGGGGCGGCGTTCTGCAGGTCCGCGCACCTTCGGGCGGGTCTACCCGGCGCGCTGCTCCAGTTGCGTCCGCAGGAGGCGGTTCTCCTCCTCCAGTGCGGCCAGCCGGTCCTGCAACTGGTCGAGGTGGGGCCGGAGTTCAGCCTCGGAGAAGCGCGGGGTGATGTGCTGGGGGCAGTTCCAGTTGTAGCCCTCGACGTGGATGGTCATCAGGCGTTCGACCCGCCCCCCGGTCCGGGTGGCGAGCAGGCGACGGTCGAGCTCCGGATTCGTCTCCAGGTCCTGCACCGAGGCCCGGCCGAAGAGCTTCAGCCGGGCCTGGCGGGCGTAGTCCATGAAGAACAGCGCCACCCGGCCGTCCGCGCGGATGTTGCCGGTGCTGATGTACTGGCGGTTGCCGCGCACCTCGGCGAAGGCGATCGTCCGCTCGTCGACGACCTGGGCGAAGCCGGGCGGGCCGCCGCGGAACTGGACGTACGGCCACCCGGTCTCGCTGACGCTGGCCAGGTAGAACCCGTCGCGGGACTGGATGAAGTCGGTCTCGGCGTCCGTCAGCTCCTCGGGCTCGTCGCCGTGCGCGAGCTGGCGGATGGCCGACAACTCGCTCCCCTGTTCCTTCTGGACCAGGCGCACCTCGTCGGTGTACGCCAGGTGGGCGTAGCGGCCCATGCTGTGCTCCTTCTCGCCGGTGGGGCGGTTGGGTGGACGCGATGGCGCGGTGGCGGTCCGGGTCACCGGGCCCGCCGGGTCACCCGGCCGGGACGGCCGGTGGGGCGGTCGCCGGGGCGGCCGTGAGGATCGAGGTCAGGAGTCCGGGGAAACGGGCTTCGAGGTCGTCCCGGCGCAGCCGGCTGAGCCGCATGTTGCCGACCAGCCTGGTCGCCACGACACCGGCCTCGCGCAGGGTGCGCAGGTGGTGCGAGACGGTCGAGCGCTTGACGGGCAGGTCCAGCGACGTGCACGACTCCTCGGCGGAGGCGTCGAGCGCCCGGAGGATCTGCAGGCGCACCGGATCGGCCAGCGCCTGGAGCACGGTGCCGATGTCCACCGCCGCCAGGTCGGGCTGTGGCAGCCAGGTCTCCTCGATCGCGTTCATCCGCTCCACCCTGCTCGTCGGTGCGGCCGTGCACCGGTGCCGACGATACCCATCCGCCTGGGCCGCTCGGCAGGAGGCTCTCCGTGCTTCGATAGTAGTCGTCTTGTCCGATGGACATCGACCTTTCTGACGTCTTTCGGCCGCCGCGGGGGAGTCGCACCGTGACCGACCCCGCCGCGTGGTCGTCGGCCGTTGAAGGCTTCAACGGAACTTCTCCGACGGGCATTTGGCTGGAACCCGACGGTCGGCCGCGCTGTCGGCACCAGTGGGGGAGGCCCCTGCCGTTACGATGCCGGTCGTAACAGACGCCGATCATCGAACCAGGAGTCGCACCGTGACCGACCCCGCCGACGCGCCCCCGGCGGCCCCCTGGGGACCCGCCGCGACGCTCCTGGCCCTCGGTACCTTCGCCGTGGGCACCGACGCCTTCGTCATCGCGGGCCTGCTCCCCGACATCGCCGGCTCACTGCACGTCGAGGTCGCCGCGGCGGGCCAGCTGGTCAGTGTCTTCGCCCTCGCCTACGCGGTGCTCTCCCCGGTTCTGGCGGCGCTGACCGGCACCTGGTCACGGCGTACCGTGCTGGTCACGGCGCTGCTGGTGTTCGGGGTGGGCAACGTGGTGACGGCGGTCGCCCCCGGCTACGGGCTGGTGCTGGCCTCGCGGGTGATCGCGGCGGCCGGTGCGGCGATGTTCACCCCGAACGCGGGCGCCACGGCGGCGGCGCTCGCCGGTGAGCGCCACCGCGGCCGGGCGATCGCCATCGTGACCGTGGGCCTGACCGCCTCGCTCGCCCTCGGCGCGCCGCTGGGCACCGCCCTCGGCGACGCGATCGGCTGGCGGGCGACGATGTGGTTCGTCACCGCCCTGGCCGTCCCGGTCGCCGCCGTGATCGCGTTGCGACTGCCCGAGATCAGGCTCGGCACCGCGGCCGGGCTGCGCCGGCGCCTGTCCCCGCTCACCGATCGGCGGGTGGCCGGCGTGCTCGCCTGCACCCTGCTGGCCTTCGTCGGCGTCTACCTCCCCTACACGTACATCAGCTCCGTCTTCGCGCCGGCCGTCGGGGGACACGGTGCGCGGGTGTCGCTGCTGCTGCTGGTCTTCGGGGTGGCCGGCACCGCCGGGAACCTGATGGCCGGGCACCTCGCCGACCGGTACGGGCCGCGCAAGGTGGTGATCACCGCGACCCTGGGGCTCGCGGCCGTCTTCCTGGCGATGCTGGAAGCCCGGGGCTCGTTCGCGGCCGCGCTGGTGTCGGTGGCGTTCTGCGGGGTGGCCTCCTGGTCGCTGACCGCGCCGCAGCAGCAGCGGATCATCGCGCTCGCCCCGGCGGGCTCCGAGTCCCTCGTCGTCTCGCTCAGCGCGGCCGTGCTGTACCTGGCGGTCTCGCTGTCCAGTGTCCTCGGGGCGATCGGTCTGCAGGCGTTCGGCTCCGCCGGGCACCTGCTCCCGGTCGCGGCGGCCTTCGCCGTGTCGGCGGCCGGCCTCGCCTGGATCTCGGGCCGGGCGGACGGCCGCACGGCGCCCGCCGAGCCCCCTGCCGCGCCGGTGTCCTCGGCCTCGGAGTGAGGCCGCTGCTGCCTCGGCGCTGCCGCTGCCGCCGCTGACGACAGCGCCGACAGGGCCGACCGGCGGAGCCACCTCGACGGCGCCGAATCGGCCTCCTTTGCGACCTCGTCACCGAAGAAGTACGCGGGCTTGACGCCGAAGAAGGCCGTGCAGGCCTCCGGGTGGTGCAGGGGCGGACTTTCGCGGGGCCGTTCCGCGGATAGGCGATGTGCACCGTCGAGATATCTCTGTCATAGAGGTGAATGGCCTTCGCCACCGCTTCGTTGCGGTACGGACCGCGATCCCGGGGGTGGGCGGTCGCGAAAGAGGTGGTCGAGGCGCCTCCCGGGTGCGTCCGGGCAGGATGGTGCGTGTTCCTTCGTGGCCTTCCAATCCTCACCAGCAGTCCCACGGAGAACACGTCGCACACGGACTCTGATTGGTTGACATGAAAGTGGCGCAAGGTAAGCTGACGTCCTGGCAACTGCTGTGGCCGCGAACCGTGTTGCGGCCCTCACCATGGAGAACGCGAGTTGCCGCCGTCGACTCCGCCCCGACGGCGATCACGGCCCGAGGAAAGCGCCGCACCTGCCTTCTGCCGACTCTCCTCACCGAAGAACTTCCACGCCTGCGTCAATCATTTGCGTCTCCGCTGCCCAGTGATCGGATAGGACGGGACAACTGGGATGGAAGAACAAGGCTTGACCAATAACACGGGATGGATTCAGATATTCGACCCCGCACCGAAGGCCGGGCTGCGCCTGGTCTGTTGCCCGCACGCCGGGGCCTCGGCGGGCACCTACCGCCGGCTCTCGGCCGCCCTTCCCGGCGGCGTCGAGGCGCTGTCGGTCCAGTACCCCGGGCGGCGTGGCCGTTCCGGGGAGCCCGGGATCGACGACATCGGCGCGCTGGCCGACCGGATCGGCGCCGAACTGCACGGCTTCGACGACCTGCCGTTGGCCGTGCTGGGCCACAGCATGGGCTCGGTCGTCGCCTTCGAGGTGACCCGCCGGCTGGAGGCGGCCGGGCGGGCGCCGGTGCGGCTGTTCGTCTCGGGCCGCCGCTCGCCGTCCGCCGGGCTCGGCCTGAACATCCCCCGGGGCGACGACGAGGTCCTGGACGAACTCCGGGAGCTGGGCGGGATCCCGGCGAGGCTGCTGGACCGCCCGAAGTACCGCGAGTCGATCCTGACCGTCATCCGCAACGACTACCGCGCCAACTCCCGTTACACCGCCCGGCCCGACACCACCGTGACCTGTCCGGTCACCTTCCTGTTCGCGGACGCCGACCCGTATCTCGACCCGGCGGCGGCGCTCGGCTGGAAGGGCCACACCACAGGGGAGTTCCGGCTCACCTCCTTCCCCGGTGGCCACTTCTTCCTCGATCAGCAGTTGGCCGCGGTGGTCGCGACGATCACCGCGGATCTGGGTGCCGGATCCACCGGACGAGCGGACGGAGACAGAGCGTGAAGCGGGGACTGTGCTCGATCGACGAGGAGCTGGCGGTCCGGGTCTACGAGCGGCTGCTGGTGGCCAAGGGGGTGACCCTCCCCGAGCTCGCCACCGACCTGGGCATCACGGCCGAGCGGGCGGAACAGGCGCTCGCCGCCCTGCGCTGCCTGAAGCTCGTCAGGTACTGCCAGGAGCAGGGGCGCTTCGTGGCGCGTAGCCCCGAGATCGCCCAACTGGAACTGCTCATGCCGCTGGAGCAGGCGATCCGCGAGAAGCGCCGTGAACTGACGGACTTCCAGGACACGCTGGGCTCGTTCGCCGACACCTACAGCAGCCTCCAGCGCACCCGGCTGCGGAGGGAGCCGGTGCTCAGCGGGCTGGACCGGGAGCAGACCGGGTTGCGGATGGCGGACGCCCTGCGCGACCGCCCGTCCGAGATCCTCGTCATGGAGCCGTTCGCCCCGGTCCAGGGGCAGGACTCGCACGTGCTGGGCCTGTCGGCGCTGCCGCCCGGGGTCCCGATTCAGGTCCTGTACCCGCACACCGCCCGCAGCAGCCTGGCCTCACGCGGCAGCCTGCGGACGCTGGCCGAGGCGAGCGCGCGGGTCCGCACCTCGACCCAGGCCTTCGAGCGCCTGGTCATCGTGGGTGGCGAGGTGGCCTTCCTGGCCGACCCCGGGGGCGACGACGCGGGCGTCACCGTCGTCTACGAGCAGGCCATCGTCGCCCGGCTGGTGCGCTCCTACGAGCACGCCTGGGCGTCCGGGACGGACATCGACTCGAACGTGGTCAGGTACGGCGAGACCCTGGACGAGGTCCGCTGCGCCATCCTGGAACTGCTCGCCTCGGGGCTCAAGGACGAGGTGGTGGCCCGGCGCATCGGCATGTCCTCGCGGACCTTCCGCCGTCACCTCGCCACCATCATGGACGAGTTGAACGCCGAGAGCCGGTTCCAGGCGGGCGCGGCCGCCGTCCAGGCCGGACTCCTGCCGGTCCGGGGCGCCGCCGGCTGACCGGCCCGGTGCCGTCGGTCCCGGCGGGCGTCGCCGCTTCGATATGGCCGTATGTGGCCACACCACATCAGGTCATTGCGGCGCCCGCCGGGACTTCCCTACCTTCGAAGAGTGCCGGAAAACGGCACGGCATTGGAGCCGCCGGTCACCACGAGGCGGCCGGGGAAACTCGGAGGTCAACGCCAGCATGGTCAGCAAACTGATCGACCAGGACGGCCGGTTCCTGGAAATACTCGACCGTCTGACCACGAAGTCGATCGATGACTACTACAACCCCTACAAACTCTTCGAATGGCCGGACAGCCTGCCCGAGGAGATGTGGTGGATGAGCCCCGAACTCACCACCACCCACGGTACCGAGGCCGCCCGGCGGCTCACCGAAAAGGAGCTCCACGCACTGTCGCGGTACGAGAGCATCAACTTCTACAGCCTCAATGTGCACGGAATCCGGGAACTTCTCATCGAGGTCACCAAGCGGATTCACACCACCGGCTTCGAGACGCCCTCGGACTTCTTCCACCACTTCATCGGTGAGGAGAACGAGCACATGTGGTTCTTCGCCGAGTTCTGCCTGCGCTACGGCAGGAAGATCTACCGGCAGCCGGTCGGTGCGAACGTCGAGATCCCCCGCTCGAACGTGGAGAGCCTGCTGGTCTTCGCCCGGATCCTGATCTTCGAGGAGCTGGTGGACCACTTCAACTCCCGGATGGCGCTGGACGACCGCCTGCACGAGACGATCCGCGGGATCAACCGGATCCACCACCAGGACGAGTCGCGGCACATCGCCTTCGGCCGTGAACTGGTCACCGCGCTGGCCGCCGACGTCCGGCAGACCTCCACCGAGGAGGAGATGCGGGACATCGCCGGCTACATCCGGCGCTACATGACCTACAGCTTCGAGACGCTCTACAGCCCGCAGGTGTACCGGGACGCGGGCATCAAGGACCCGCACGGCCTGCGCCGGCAGCTCCTCGAATCCCCGCAGCGCGCCGAGTTCGAGCAGAGCGTCTACCGCAAGACCGCCAAGTACCTAGAGAAGACGGGGCTCATCTGATGGCCGGCACCGCCCCCCGAACCACCGGCCCCACCGGCGGACTGGTCATCCTCGACCCGGACCAGACCGACCTGCTCCTCGAACTCGACCGGACGTTCGCCGGCTGGGGCCGCTCCGCCGGAGCCCGCGAGATCCTCCCGCCGCCGCTGTACCCGGTGTCGGACCTGGAGAAGTTCGACGTCTACGTCAACTTCCCGCACCTCGCCCTCGTCGGTGCCGGACTCGACCTGGAGAGCGGCGAGAACAAGCCCGTCGACGGCCGGTTCGCGCCCGCCGCACTGCGCGGCGCACAGGTCGGCCTGCCCCACGCGACCTGCTACAGCGCCTTCCTGTACTACGAGAACTCCGTCGTGGCGGCGGACGCGCTGATCACCCTGGTCAACCGCTGCTTCCGCAACGAGGAGCGGTACGAGGGCCTGCGGCGGCTGCTCAGCTTCCAGATGCGCGAGGTCGTCGCACTCGGCTCGTACGAGCACACGCAGCAGGTCCTCGGGTCCTTCGCCGAGCGGATCGCCGCGTTCGCCGACGCGCTGTCCCTGCGGCTGGAGAAGGTGCCCGCCTTCGACCCGTTCTTCCGGGCCGACGGCGCCCGCGCCCTGCTCCAGAAGCTCAGCCCGGTCAAGTACGAGTTCCAGGTCGGCGACCTGGCCGTCTCCTCCGTCAACACGCACCGCAACTTCTTCGGCGAGCGCTGCGACATCCGCGGGCCGGCGAACGAGTTCGTCTTCACCAGCTGCGTGGCGTTCGGCCTGGAGCGGTGGCTCTCGGTCCTGGTCGACCTGCACCACGGCGACGCGGTCGAGGCCCTGGACGCGGTGCGGACCGCGGCCCGGCAGCTCGCCTGAGCCGCGGAGCCTCCGCGTGGATCCCGCACCGGGCCGCGTGGATCCCGCACCGGCCCGAGTGGATCCCGCACGGCCGCCTGGATCCCGTACGTCCCGAGCGCATCCCGCACGGCCCGAGCGCATCCGGCACGGCCCGAGCATGCCCGGATCGCCCTATCGCCCTATCGCCCCAACACCCGAGGAGTGGCAATGGCTTCGGCAGGAATCGACCAGGTCCGCGAGTGGATCCTGGCCAGGCACCCGGACCGGGAATCCATCGAGCCCGACGAGAACCTCATCGAGAGCCGCCTCGTCGACTCGCTCTCCTTCGTGGAGCTGGTCTACACGATCGAGAGCGCCAGCGGCGTCGAGATCGACTTCGACAGCATCGACATGCAGGACCTCCAGACCCTCTCGTCGATCGAGAAGGCCTTCTTCACCCCGGCCCGACTCCCGTAGGAGGCCATCCCCATGGAAGCTGTCTCGTACACGGCCCAGTGGACCGCCGCGGCCCGCGCCGTCGAGTCCGAGCGCCCCGGTGACGCCATGTTCCAGGACAGGTTCGCGCGCGATCTCGCGGCCCCGCGCGGCTTCGAGCTCCTCGACAAGTACGGCGGCGGCGGCCTGATCCCGTTCATCGCGATCCGCACCAAGTACCTGGACGACAGCATCGAGGCGCTGCTGGCGGACAGCGGCATCCGGCAGGTGGTCCTGGTCGCCGCGGGGATGGACACCCGGGCGTTCCGGCTGGCCTGGCCGCCCGGCAGCACGGTGTACGAGGTCGACCACGGCGGCCTCATCGACGAGAAGCGTGCCCGGCTGGCCGCGCTCGGGGCCGAGCCCACGGTGGAGCGCCGCGAGGTGTCGGCCGACCTCGCCACGGAGTGGTTGCCCGCGCTGCACCGCGCCGGCTTCGACCCGGAACTGCCCACGCTCTGGGTCGCGGAAGGGCTGATGTTCTTCCTCACCGAGGAGCAGGCCTCCCACCTGCTCGGCGTGCTCGGCTCGGTCTCGGCCCCCGGCAGCCGGCTGGCCGTCGACTTCGCCAGCCGGGCGCTGCTGCGCAGCCCCTTCTCCAGGGCCTTCCTGGCCGGCCTGCGCGAGGACGGCACGCCCTGGCTCTTCGGCACCGACGAGCCGGAGGAGTTCCTGGCCGGTGCCGGCTGGAAGGTCCGCGAGCTGCGCGAGCCCGGCGAGCCCGGCGCGGGCCAGGGGCGCTGGCCGTACGAGGTGCAGCCCCGCGACCGCCGGGGCGTGGCGCGCAGCTGGCTGGTCCGCGCCGAGTTCGCCGGCCGCTGAGGAGCGGGCGGATGAGGAGGGAGCGGAGGAGGAGCGGGCGGATGAGGAGCGGGCGGATGAGGGGAGTTCCCGGATGGGTGGCGTGACCACACTGGAGCGGATCGAGTCGTTCCTCCCCGAACGGAGCGTGCGGATCGACGACCTCGCCGAGAGCCTGGGGCTGCGCCGCGCCGAGGTGGGCGTGTTCCGGAAGATCTACGGCCTCGACCGGCTGCGGTTCGATCCCGGCACCGGCCTCTTCGACCTGGTGCTTCCCGCGGCCCGCCGTGCCCTGGCGGCGCTTCCCGAAGGACGGCGGGTCGACTACGTCATCTACGCGCACACCATGCAGACGCTCGCCCCGCCGCACATCGACGCAGCCCGGGTCATCCGGGCGAAGCTGGGGCTGCACGACGCCGAGGCCTTCGCCCTCACCCAGCAGGCGTGCGTCAGCAGCCTCGGCGCCATCGACCTGGCCGGCGAGCTGCTGCGGGCCGAGGCACCCGAGGGCGCGTACGCGCTGATGGTCACGGGGGAGCGGGCGTACTCCCCGAAGGTCCAGCTGATCCCGAACAGCGCGGTGATGGCGGACGCGGCCTCCGCCTGCCTGCTGACCGTCGGCGGCCCCGGCGACGAGGTGCGCTCGTACCTGACCCGCACCCTCGGCGCCTACGCGGCGGGCCTGGAGATGACCCCGCAGGAGATCAGCGCCTTCGGCCAGGACTACGCCACCGTGCTCGGCGAGGTCATCGAGGAGTCCGTCCGCCGGGCCGGCCTGAGCTTCGACGAGATCGACCTGGTCATCCCGCACAACGTCAACGCGGTGTCCTGGCGCCACACCATCCAGCGGATGGGCGCCGACCCGGACCGCTTCTTCCTGGACAACATCCCGCTCTACAGCCACTGCTTCGCCTCGGACGTGTTCCTCAACTACACCACCCTGCGCGAGCGGGGCCGGCTGGTCGACGGCGGCCACTACGTCCTGGTCTCGGTCGGCCTGGGCGCCACCTTCGGCGCCATGGTCATCACCCACCGCGAGGGAGGCACCCGATGACCGGCACCGCCTACACGGCGGACCTCAAGGAGGCGCTGACCGGCGACCGCGAAGCGCGGTTCGTCTGGCTCTGCAACTTCGAGGTGGAGAACCAGTGGGCGCGCGGCCACACCGGGCTCCCGGCGGCGCGGATCACCACCACCGCCGCGACCGTGCAGCGGATGGAGGAGCTCGGCGCCCTGCTCGCCGAGCCGACCGACCACCTGCTGCTCGACCGCCCGCTCGATCCCGGCTACCGCGCGTACGCGGAGAAGACCGGGCTCGGCGCGCCCACCGAACTGATCACCCGGGCGCCGGCCGGCGAGGACGGCACCAGCGGGGCCGTCCTCGACTCCCCGGAGCTGCTGGACCGGCTGCGGGTGCTCGCGGGCGGCGGCGCCTATCTGATGCCGATGGGCAACTCCCCCCTGGAGCAGGAGATCTGCCGGCGGACCGGGCTGCGCCCCGCGGTGCCCGGTCCGGAGACCTCGGCGCGGGTCAACAGCAAGATCTACAGCCGCCGGCTGACCGAGGAGCTCGGCCTGCGGGCGATCCCCGGCTTCACCTGCGAGACGGTGGGCGAGCTCCACCGGGCGCTCGACGACTCGCTGGGCGACGGCGGGCCGGTGATCGTCAAGGACGCCTACGGCGTCTCCGGCAAGGGCCTGATCGTGCTCGACAGCCGCAAGAAGGCCGACCGGCTGCTGCGCATGGTCGACCGCCGCGCGCGGAGCAGCGGGGACGACGCGATCCACGTCGTCGTCGAGCGGTTCCTGCCCAAGCGGTTCGATCTCAACTACCAGTTCACCATAGCCCGGGACGGGCGGGTGAGGTTCGACTTCGCGAAGGAGGCCCTGACCTCCGGCGGCGTCCACCTCGGGCACGTCATGCCCGCCGCGCTCTCGCCCGTCCAGTACGAGGGCCTCGTCGCCGCCGCCGAGCGGCTGGGCGCCCGGCTCTTCGAGGACGGCTTCTTCGGCGTGGTCGGCGTGGACGCGCTGCTCGGGCAGGACGATCTGGTGTACCCCGTCCTGGAGATCAACGCCCGTCTGAACATGTCCAGTTACCAGGGGCAGGTCACCGAGCGCTTCCTCGCCCCGGGCGGGGCCGCGCTGGCGAAGCACTACCCGCTGCGGATCTCCGCCCCGGTCTCCTTCGACGAGGTGGCCGACGCCCTCGGGGACCTCGCCCGGCCGCCCGTCGACGGCACCGGGCTGGTCGTCACCTGCTTCGGCACGGTCAACGCGCAGGCCGGCACCTCCCTCCCGTTCGACGGCCGGCTCTACACCCTGCTCTTCGCCGCCGACCGGCACGGCCTCGGCGACCTCGACCGCCGGACCACCGAGGCGCTCCACCGTCTCGGCACCACCGAAAGGACGCCATGAACACCAGCGAACTGAGGGTGCAGGGGGTACCGGTCTCGCGGATCGCCGAGCAGTTCGGCACCCCGCTGTTCGTCTACGACGCCGAGGTGCTGCGCACCGTCTACCAGTCGCTGCGCGAGGGGCTCCACCCCGCGGTGGACGTCTTCCTCTCGCTCAAGGCCAACCCCAACGTCGCCGTCTGCGGCTACCTCGGCTCGCTCGGCGCCGGCGCCGAGATCTCCTCCCTGGTCGAGCTGATGACCGTCCAGCGGGCCGGCATCGCGCCGGAGAACGTGATCTTCCTGGGGCCGGGCAAGACCCGCGCCGAGCTGGAGGCGTGCGTCGCGGCGAACCTGCACGCCATCGTCTGCGAGTCGCTGGACGAGCTGCGCCTCCTGGAGGAGATCGCCGAACAGGCCGGGCGGGCGGAGGTGCCGGTCCTGCTCCGGGTCAACCCCGACTTCCACACCAAGGGCTCGGGCCTCGCCATGAGCGGCAAACCGCGCCAGTTCGGCATCGACGCGGAACTGCTGCGCCGCTCCCGCCCGGTGATCGACGCACTGCGCCGGGTCCGGGTCCGCGGCTTCCACGCCTACATGGGCACCCGGTTCCTGAACGCCGACGACCTGGTGCACAACACCCGGCAGATCCTGGCGACCGCCGAGGAGCTGTCGCAGACGCTCGGCATCCCGCTGGAGACCGTCGACTTCGGCGGCGGCTTCGGCGTCGCCTACTTCGACAACGAGAAGGACCTCGACCTGGGGGCCGTCCTCGCCGGCATCAACGAGGTCGTCGAGCCCTTCGTCCGGGCACACCCCGGTTGCCGGCTGATCAACGAGCTCGGCCGCTACCTGACCGCGCACGCCGGTACGTACGTGGTGCGCGCGCTGTACGTGAAGGAGTCCCTCGGCGAACGCTTCGTGGTCGCCGACGGCGGCACCAACCACCACATGGCGGCGGTCGGCGTCGGCAGCTTCGTCAAGCGCAACTTCCCGATCCGCTCGCTCACCAGGTACCGGGACGAGCCCAGCGACACGTACACCGTCACCGGGCCGCTCTGCACGCCCAACGACGTCATCGGCAAGAAGGTCGCCCTGCCGCCGGTCGAGGCCGGCGACCTGCTGGGCGTCGAGCGCTCCGGCGCCTACGGGCCGACCGCCTCCCCCGGGCTCTTCCTCAGCCACGGATTCCCCGCCGAGGTCCTGGTCCACAACGGTGCCGCGCACCTGGTCCGGGAGCGGGACCGCCACGAGGAGATCCTCGCCAAGCAGCACCTCGTCGACTTCGACTGACCGGTCGGCGGCCGTTCCCGGCAGCCCCGGCAGCCGCGAAGTCCCCGACCGCGCGACCGTGGCAGAGCCACCGACAACCCGACAGCCCCGACAGACCCCGACAGCCCCGGCACAGAGGAGTGAACCGGAAGATGGAACGTCAGAACGTGGTGTCCGCGGTGGAGGCCGCTCTCAGCGAGGTCCTGGAGCGGGCCGTCACCGGTATCACCGAGGACGCCCGGCTCTTCGAGGACCTGCACCTGGACTCCACCTCCGTCCTGGAACTGCTGATGGTCCTGGAGGACACGGTCGAGATCTCGGTGGACCCGGAAGCCCTGGACATGGACGACTTCAAGTCGGTGGGCACCCTCACCGACTACGTCCTGGCCCAGGCCGACGGGGCATGAGGGAGACCGCGATGTCCACGACCCTCCAGGGCGCCGGCGCGGTGGTCTCCCCGCCGCGCCGGCCATACGACGAGGACCCGGCGACGCTCTCCTACTACCGCGACCTGGTCGAGCCCTTCGGCCTGGAGGTGGCGCCGGACCTGCTGCGCGCCGCGCCGAACGTCACCCACCGCGACCTGGTCGACCGGCTCGCGGCGATCGAGGGCGTCCGGGACAGCGCGCCCGACCTGGTGATCGTGGCGCAGGCACTGCCGGACGTGACGCCGTTCGTCGCCATCGCGCCCTACCTCGACCGGCTGCTCGGCGGCGGGTCCGCCAACAACCTCGGCATCGGCCAGCAGGGCCTGGCCGCACCGTTCACCGCGCTGCGGGTCGTCTCCGCCTTCCAGCGGGCCGGCCGGAGCCGCACGGCGGTGCTCGCCGTCCTCGAACAGACCACCCTGCCGACCCGGTTCCCCCTGGTCCACGACAACGGCCTGGTCGACTCCGGGGTGGTGCTGGTCCTCGGCACCACCGGCGGACCCCGGGTGGCGGGGGTCGAGACCATCCCCGCCACCGAGTCGCCCCTCGACCGCCTCGGGGAGCTCGCCGCCAAGGACCCGGCGGGCACGCTGGTGGTCACCGGGCCCTGGTTCGACCGGCGGGGGCTGGACCAGGACGGCCCCCGGCACCGGGTGGAGCCCGGCAGCTACTGCACCAGCGTCTGGCTGGCACTGGCCCGGAACTGGCGCTCCTGGCAGCACCGGTACGCCACGGTGCTCCTCTGCGACACCGACCCGCGCTCCGGCGAGAGCCACCTGGCCGTGCTGGCCTCGGACTCCGCCGGGACCGCGGCCTCCGGCGAGGGAGCGCTCTGATGCCGCCGGTCGACACCCCGCCCTGGACGGCGCCCGGCGGCGCCGGCACCGGTAGCGCCGGGGCCGCGGCGGCCCTGCGGAACTTCGCCGCCGCGCTCGACGCCTGCCACGAGCTGGCAGGCCCGGGCGCGCTGGTCAGCTCGGCCGTCGGCTGGGCCGTCGCCTCGGCCGGGCGCCTGCCGGAGGGCGCCCCGGTGCCGGGCGGCTTCGACGCGCTCGCCGTGACCGGCCCCGGGGCGCCGTCGCCGGACCGGGCCCGGGAGCTGTTCGCCGACGGGCTGCTCCGGCTCCACCGGGAGCTGCTCCGCGGGCTGCTCGACGCCGTCGTGGTCCGGCTCAACGACCGCACCTCGGAGGGCGCCACCCTGCTCAACCGTCAGCTGGTGCGGAGCGCGGTGGCCGACGTCGCGCTGACCCTCACCGAGGCGGCCGACCTGCTGGCGATCCCCGACCGCACCGCCGCGCGCCGCCACCGGATCCACCGCGGGCTGGTGGACGCGGGCCGCGTCGCGATCAAGCTGTACGGCGCGAGCGGCTTCGTGGCCGACGGCCCCGGCCGGCTGCTGTACCTCGCCGAACTGCTGGGCAACACCTACCTCCTGCCGGACCGCCGAGAACGAGACGAGGACGGGAATGAGTGAGCCGGACCCGCACCGGACAGCCGCGCTCAGGTCCCACATCCGCGAGTCCGCGGGAGAGCTGCGCGGGATCGGTCTGGAGATCGACCGCGACCCGGAGGCGATCGACCGCTGGCTGCACCTCCCCGTGGTGGACATCATGCGCAAGGCCACCGTCCCGGTGGAGTACCTGGAGCGGCCGCTGCGCATCGACGGACACACCTACGACATGAGCTCCTGTCTCGAACACTCGATTGCCATCGAGGAGTTGAGCTATGGAGACGCGGGCTTCATGCTCGCCTGCCCCGGCCCGCTGATGTCCGGCGTGGCGGTCGCCGCGCTGGGTGACGACAAGCAGCGGCAGGCCTACTACGAGCGCGTGGCGGCCCCCGGGTCGACCTGGACCTTCTTCGGACTGACCGAGCCCGAGAAGGGGTCCGCCGCCGCCGAACTGGAGACGGCGCTCACCCCGGACGGGGACGGCTTCCGGCTGAACGGCGCCAAGCGCTACGTGGGCAACGCCGCCTTCGCCCAGCTGGGCGTGGTGTTCTGCCGCCGGGCACCGGGACCGCTCGGCATCGAGGCGGTGCTGCTGGATACCACGGCGCCCGGCCTGCGGGCCGAGCTGATCCCGACCGTCGGCCTGCGCGGCGCGCGGATCTCCGCGATCCGGTTCGAGGACGTCCGGGTGGAGCGCGAGCAGATCCTCGGCTACGAGACGCTCAAGCCCAGCCGGCGCGGGCTGGTCGGCGCCATCCGGACCTTGCAGCGGTTCCGTCCGGTGCTCGCCGGGACGGCGCTGGGGCTGGTCCGCGCGGTGCTGGACCACGTGCGGGAGGAGCGCCCGGGGCTCACCGGTACGGACCGGCTGCGGCTGGAGGAGCTGGTGGACGCCCTCGCCGCGCTGCGGCACCGGAACTACGAGGTGGCCGCCGCGATCGACGCGGGCCGGACGGGAGCGGACCGGATCGCCGGGGTCAAGACGCGTGCCGCCGAGCTCGCCGAGCGCAGCACCCTGGCCGCCGCCGAGCTGCTGGGCCCGGGCGCCCTGCTGGCGGATCCGCTGCTCGACAAGCTGTACCGGGACGCGCGGGCCTTCGAGTTCATGGAGGGCACCGGGCACATCCAGCGGCTGGCCGTCTTCCAGGGCGTGCTCAAGGGCACGTTCCTCCGGTGAGCCCGGTCCGCGCCGTGCCCGCCGTCCGCGCCGTGCCCGCCGTCCGCGCCGTGCCCGCCGTCCGCGCTGTGCCCGCCGTCCGCGCCGTGCCCGCCGTCCGGGCGGGCGTCGTCCGGCCGCCTCGGCGGGGGGTGCGCTGACCGTGTGGATCGGTGTCGACGTCCTCCAGGAGGGCGAGCTGGCGGCGCTGCTCGGCCGGCCCTGGTTCCGGGTGTACGCCTACGCGCCGGCGGAGCTGGAGATCGCGGACTCCTACGGGGCGGAGCGGGCCCGGGAGTTCCTCACCGGTCGGTTCGCCGCCAAGGAGGCCGTGCTGAAGGTGATCGGCACGGGCTTCGGCGGGGGAGTGACCCCCCGGCAGGTGAGCGTCCTGCGCGCCGACGGCGGGGCGCCGGTGGTCCGGCTCGGCGGCGAGGCCGCGCTGAGGGCCCGGGAGCGCGGCATCGCGGCCATCGGGGTCTCGATCACGCACAAGCGGGGTCTGGTCATCGCCGCCGCCGTCGGGACAGCGGGCAGGGCCGCGGCGGACGCACCGCCGGTGGCCCGGTCCGGGCACCGGCCCTGACCGGCGAACCGGACAGTCGAGAGAGGGGAGAGCCCGTGCCACCGCCGCCGCAGACGCCGCCCGCCCCGGGCCGGGCCGCCGCCCGCCCGACCGACGCGGGGGCCGCCGGGGCCGCGCCGGTCCTCCCGGGGCGGGGGCGGGGCTCAGTCGAGGAGCCGCTCCGCCATCCGGCGGGCCAGCAGGGCCGGTGCGGCGTTGCGCTCGCGCATCGCGGTGACGATGGCGCCGTCCATCAGCAGGGCGAACTGCGGCGCGAGTTCGGAGTGCCGGCTGTGCCCGGCGGCTTCGAGCAAGCGGTCGAGGAAGTCGGTCACCGCCTGTTTGTGCGCTGCCGCCAGCCGGTACACCTCGCTGGCGGGGTCGGACACCTCCGCCATCGCGTTGATGAACGCGCAGCCGTGGAAGTTGACGTCCGCCGCCCCCTCCGCGAGGGCGTCGAAGACCGCGAGCGGTCCGCCCCCGCGGGCGTCCACGGCGTCTTCGAGCCAGGCGCGCCAGCTCTCGTCCCGACGGGTCAGGACGGCCGCCACCAGGGCGTCCTTGCCGGTGAAGTGCCGGTAGAAGGACGCCCGGCCGACCCCGGAGACGGCCAGCAGTCTCTCCACGCCGACGGCGTGGATCCCCTCGGCGTAGAAGAGCTCCTCCGCGGTCTGGAGGAGGCGGTCGCGTGCATGGGTCGCCATGGGTCCACGGTAGCGGATCTTGACCCCAAACGGCACCGAGCGGTACCGTCCTCATAAACAGAACCGATCGGTACCGAATGAAGGAGGGCCCATGGCCCGGCTGACCGATTCCGGCACGGGAACAGCGCTGATGGCCGAGGACGACCCTGAGGCGGTATCGGCGAGGAGTGCGTGGCGAGCCGTCCTGATGCTCGGCTTCGGCACCTTCGCGCTCGGTACCGACGAGTTCGTGCTCGCCGGGGTGCTGCCCGAGTTCAGCGAGTCCCTGGACGTCTCGATCGCCACCGCCGGCCAGACCGTCACGGTGTTCGCGCTGACCTGCGCCGTGATGTCGCCGGTCCTCGGCACCCTGACCGCCGGCTGGCCCCGCCACCGGGTGCTCAAGCTCGCCGTCCTGCTCTACATGGCGGGCGTGATCGCGACCGGGCTCGCCCCGTCCTTCGCGGTCGTCCTGGTCGCGCAGATGATCGCCGCGGCGGGCGCCGGCCTCTACATCCCCGCGGCCAGCGTCACGGCCGCCAGTCTGGTCGAACCCGAACGCCGGGGCCGGGCCATCGCCGCGGTGACCACCGGGCTGACGGCGGCGACGGCCCTGGGCGCGCCGATCGGCACCGTGGTCGGCAGCGTCCTCGGCTGGCGGGCGACGATGTGGTTCATCACGGCGCTGACGGCGCTGGGCCTGATCGGGGTGCTGGCCCTGGTGCCCCGGGTGTCCGTGCCGGCCCCCGGCGGGCTGCGCCAGCGGCTCGCCCCGCTCGGCGACCGCCGGGTGGTCACCGTGCTCGCGACCACGCTGGTCGCCTTCACCGCCGCCTACATCGTCTACACCTACATGGCCGAGGTGTTCTCCGACGCGACCGGCGGCAGCGGCACCAGGCTGGCGGTCCTGATGTTCGCCTTCGGCCTGACCGGGACGGTCGGCAACTTCTACGCCGGCGCGCTGGTCGACCGGATCGGTGCCCGGCCGGTGGTGGGCGGCGCCATCGTGCTGCTGGCCCTCAGCCTCGTCGTCCTCCCGCTGACCACGGGCTCCTACCCGGCCGCGCTGGTCGTCATCGTGGCGTACGGTGTCGCGGCCTGGGCCATCACGGCCCCCCAGCAGACCCGTCTGATCACCCTCGAACCCGAGTCCGCGCCCCTGCTGATCTCGCTCAACGCGGCCTTCCTCTACCTCGCCATCGCCTTCTCCGGCGTCATCGGGGCGGTCGGCATGAGCTCGATCGGCGCGGACCGGATCAGCTTCATCGGAGCGGGGCTGGCCGTGGCCGCCCTCGGCCTGTCCGAGCTGGCGCACCGGTTGTCCTCGCGCACCCCGGCGGCGGAGCCGTCGAAGGTCGATTCGTACCACTGAAACGCGCTCGATCACTCGACGAAAGGGATGTCCGAGATGTGTGGAATAGTCGGCTGGGTGGACTTCGGTCGCGACCTGACCAGGGAGGGAGCGACCGCGCAGGCCATGACGGACACCATGGCCTGCCGGGGGCCCGACGCCGAAGGCGTCTGGACCGCCCCGCACGCGATGCTCGGCCACCGCAGGCTCGCGGTGATCGACATCGAGGGCGGCGCCCAGCCGATGACCACCCCGGAGACCGGTCCGGACGGCCGGCCGCTCGTGGTCCTGAGCTACAGCGGCGAGGTCTACAACTTCCAGGAGATCCGCGAGGAACTGGTCCTGCTCGGCCACCGCTTCCTCACCAGGAGCGACACCGAGGTGGTGCTGCGCTCGTACCTCCAGTGGGGGAGCGAGTTCGTCCACCGCTTCAACGGCATGTTCGGCCTGGCGCTCTGGGACACGAGGACGCAGGAGCTGCTCCTGGTCCGCGACCGCCTCGGCGTCAAGCCGCTCTTCTACTACCCGATCGACGGCGGCGTGCTCTTCGGGTCCGAGCCCAAGGCCATCCTCGCCAACCCGCGGAGCACCGCGACGCTCGACCTGGACGGGCTGCGCGATGCCCTCGCCCTCGCCCGGGTGCCCGGCCGGACCCCGTTGAAGAACCTCTACGAGGTACGGCCGGGCCACATCCTGCGGGTCGGCCGCGACGGGCTGCGCGAGGAGCGCTACTGGTCGCTGGAGACCCGCCCGCACACCGACGACCTCGACACCACCGTCGCCACCGTCCGCGAGCTCATCGAGGACGCGGTGAGCCGGCAGATGGTCTCCGACGTACCGCTCTGCGCGCTGCTCTCCGGCGGCCTCGACTCCAGCGCCCTCACCGCGCTGGCCCAGCGCTCGCTCGACGCCAAGGACGGCAGCCGGGTCCGGACCTTCTCCGTCGACTTCGCCGGACTGGCCGGGGAGTTCAAGCCCGAGCAGTTCCGGGACGCGCCGGACGCCCCGTTCGCCGCCGAACTCGTCCGCCACGTCGGCACCGAGCACCGCGAGATCCTCCTCGACACCGCCCAGCTCGTCGACCCCGGCGTCCGCGACACCGTGCTGCGGGCCTGGGACCTGCCCTACGGCATCGGCGACCACGACCCCTCGCTCTACCTGCTGTTCAAGGCGGTCCGGGAGAGCTCGACCGTCGCCCTCTCCGGCGAGTCGGCCGACGAGGTCTTCGGCGGGTACCTCTGGTTCCACGACCCGGTGGCCTCGCAGGCCGACACCTTCCCGTGGCACGCGATCAACCGGGTCCCGGTGAGCGAGCAGGCGACCAGCTTCCTCGACCCCGGCCTGGTCAAGTCCCTCAACCTGGCCGAGTACGTCGCCGACGAGTACCGCACCGCCGTCGGCCAGGTCACCCACCTGCCCGGGGACAGCGACCTCGAACGCCGGATGCGCCTCGCCAGCCACCTCAACATCACCCGCTTCCTCCAGATGATGCTCGACCGCAAGGACCGGATGAGCATGGCGACCGGCCTGGAGGTCCGGGTGCCGTTCTGCGACCACCGGCTCGTCGAGTACGTCTACAACACGCCGTGGGCGTTCAAGACCTTCGACGGGCGGGAGAAGAGCCTGCTGCGCCACGCCACCAAGGACCTGCTGCCGCGGTCGATCGCACAGCGCCGGAAGGCCCCCTACCCCTCGACCCAGGACCTCGGCTACGACCGGGCCATCAACCGCGAACTCGCCCGGATCGCCGGCGACCGGGACGCCCCGGCGCGGCCGCTGCTGAACCTCGACGCCGTCCGGTCCCACCTCGCCGCGCCGGTCGAGAACGCCTACTCCATGATGCAGCGATCGGTGTACACCGAGCCCCCGGTCCGGCTGGACGCCTGGCTCAGGCTCCACGACGTCCGGCTCGACGACGGCCTCCTGACCGCGTGACCGCGTGACCGCGTGACCGCGTGACCTCCTGACCGTCCGGCACCGGTGCCCGGCCAGGGCGCCGCCGGGACCATCGGCGACCGTCGAGCCGCCTGGGAGAGCGGGTACTCGGGACACCGGGTACCCGCTCTCACCGGCCTCCGGGCGGATCGCGGTCCCCGGCGGTCCGCGAACGACGAACGCCTCGGGCAGAAGACCCGGACAGGGATGCCACCAGGACCTGATCGCCGTCCAATTCGTGCTCTCTCACTCGGAATTGGCGCCGCGATGGTGTTGACTGAGACGATGATGCCGTTGTTGTTGGTGACCGACCACGGGTCCGAGGAGGGCAGCCGCGAGATCCTCGCCGACGCCATCGCCCGGGTGACGGGCCAGGGTCCGGTGCGGCTGGACGCGCGGCTCCTGTACGACGACGGGCCCGTGACGGCAAGCCTCGAGCGGGCCGGAGGCCTCCTCACGGTCCGCCGGGCGGGCCGCGCCCCGGTGGCCGTCGAACCGGTGGTCGTGGTCTTCGAGATACCGCCCCACCGCAGACGCCACCTCGAAGGCTTCCAGGACCTGCTGCGCCGCTTCGGAGCGCGGACGCTCGCGGCGGATCCCGAGGCGTGGCGGGTCGCGACGGACAAGTCCCTGATGGTCGAACGGTTCAGCCGGGACTCCGTCGCGCAGATGGAGACTCTGCGAATGAACGGCTCCTGGCACGACATGCTGAGCGCGTTCCGCCGCCTGGGCCGGGACGTGTGGGCGCGGCCCGTACTCGGCATGGGCGGAGCGGACGTCTTCCACGTCACCGGCACCGAGCAGCTGGAGGCCGCCGCTGCCTTCTACCGGAGCACCGGGCAGGGCTGGCTCATCTCCCGCGATGCGGGGAACTTCACGGCCGACGGCCGCCGCAACCAGCACCGTGTGATCGTGCTGAACGGAAAGGTCGTCCACGCCTTCGAACGCCACCAGAGTGACCCGGACCGGCCCTGCAACGTCTCCCAGGGGGCCCGCACCACCGTGTTGGGTCCCGACCGGCTTCCCCCGAGGCTCGCCGAACTCGCGGTGGCCGCCACCGCGTCCGTCGGACTGCCCTTCGCCGGCGTCGACCTCGCCGCGCAGAGCGGCGGTGTCGTCTTCGAAGTGAACGTCCATCCTGCCTTCAACCCCGACCGGCCCGTGGAGACTGTCGCCATCCCCTACGTCCGCGCCCACCTGTCGGCAGACCCGGACCTGACGTCCAACGGTGCCGGCCGACGAGGCGACCGCCGACCGGCGTGAGCCCCGCCGCGTCGCAGGGTTCCCCTGCCGTTCCTCCGGCGGCGTGCGGCTCCCCGACACCGCGGGGACTAAACGCTGCGGCTCCCCGACACCGCCGGGCCCGCACGCCGCGGGGCCCGCACGCCGCCGGGCCTGCACACCGCCGGGCCCGCACGCCGCGGCCGGCTGATCCGGTCACCCGCCGCGCAGCTTTCCGAGTCCCACCCGCATGTTGCGGATCGCCCCTTCGGCCTGGGAGCGCAGACCGCAGGCCTGGAGGAGCGCCGCGGCCTCGCGGCTGACGGTGATGCCCTCCTGCAGTTCTCCGAGGTCGACCAGGACCGCGCCCAGCATGAACAGGGCGGTGCCCTCGGTCTCGCGCGCTCCCAGGGCCCGAGCGAGATCGACCGCCCGCCGCCACACCGGGGTCGACTCGACGTAGTGACCGGCTCCCAGCAGGGCTTTGCCGAGCGAGACCTGGGCGGTGAGTTCGTTCCCGTGATCCGCGGGGGGAGCCGCGAAGAGGGTGGCGGCCTGTCGGCACGGTTCGACCGCCCGGGGCCACTGCTCGATCCGGAGGTGCATCTCGCCCGCGTTCAGCCACGCCGTCGCGGCCGAGCGCGGGTTGCCCGAGGCCCGGTACGACGCGGCGGCCTCGGTGAAGGCTCCGGCCGCCCGCTCCTGCTGCCCGGCCTGGTGGAGCGCCGCGCCGAACTCGAACCAGGCCATCGCCCGGAGCGGGTCGCCGAGCTCCAGCGGCACCGTCGTGGCCCGCCCGGCGGCGGCGAGGCGCTCCTCGGCCCGGCCGGTCTCCCGCGACGCCATGGCCAGCAGGATCAGCGCCTTGACCTCCCCGGGCCGGTCGCCGATCGTCCGATGGACGGCCGCAGCCCGGTCCGCCACGTCGGCCACGGCGTCGAACCGCTGCGTCTCCTGGAGCGCGGAGCACTGATTGAGCAGGGCCGACCCCTCACGCCAGAGCTCACCGAGGTCCCGCATCAGGTCGGCGCAGCGACCGTTGACCGCCGCGGCCTCCTCGAAGCGCCGGCCGTCCGACAGTGCGGTGCCGAGACTGTAGAGCGCCGACCCCTCGCCCAGCCGGTCGCCGGCCGCCGCGTAGAGATCGACGGCGCGCCGGGCACCGCTGATCGCCTCGTCGGGACGCCCCGCCCGAATCCGGCTGTTGCTCAGCCGCACGAGTGCCGCGGCCTCGCCACGTGCGTCGCGATCGGCGCGGTGGGCGGCGGCCGCCTGCTCCAGGGCGGCGGCGGCCTCGTCCGGTCGGCCGAGCCGGGTGAGTGCGTCGTGCAGCTGACCGAGCGCCAGTCCTTCGCTGCCGTGTTGGCCCAACTCCCTCAGCAGTTCGACGGCAAGGCGCCCGGCGTCGACCGCTTCGGCGAACTCCTCCGCGTCCACCAGCGCGCCGGTGAGGCCGAGCAGGGCCCCGGCCTCGCTCGACCGGTCGGCCGTCCGCCGGCTCAGCCGCACGGCCCGCTCGAAGGCGTCGACGGCCTCCGCGTTGTCGTGGAGGGCGAAGCAGGCGACGCCGAGCCCGTAGCAGGCGTCCCGCTCGTACCGGCGGTCGCCGAGTTCCGCCCACATCCGCGCGGCCTCGCGCCACGGTGCGACGGCCTCCGACGGCCGCCCGGAGCGCTCCAGGGCCCGGCCCAGGTTGTGCCAGGCCGCCGCCGGGTGGCGGGGGTCGTCCGGCCTGGTCGGGCCGTTCAGCGCCGCCGCCGCCTCGCGGCACAGCGGGAGGGCTTCGTCGACCCGGCCCGCTTCCAGGAGGACGGCGCCGTACTGGGAGAGCGCCACGGCCTCCTGCTCCCGGTCGCCCGCCGCCCGGCAGCGGGCGAGCAGTCGCTCGGCGAGGGGGAGGGCCTGGTCCAGTTGCCCCGAACCGACCAGGTTGGCGCAGAGGGTGAGCGAGGCCTGCCTGGCCCGGCGGGACTCTCCGGCGGCCTCGTAGAGCGCCACCGCACGTCGCAGCGCGGTGGTCGCCTCGGCGAGTCGCCCGCTCCGCGACAGCGCCGTCCCGAGGCTGTGCCGGGCGTCGACCTCTTCCAGGGGATCGCCGCTGTCCTCGTACTCCCGCCTGCCCGTGCGCTCGTAGAGGTCGGCGGCCCGCTCCAGGGCGACCACCGCCTCCTCGTTCCGGCCCAGTTGGAGGAGGGCCTCACCGCGGGTGTAGAAGGGGTGGCCGTGCTCCCGGCCGAGCTCCTCGTCGAGGGCGCAGGCGGCGTCGGCGGCCTCGACCGCCTCCCCGTACCGCCCGGCGCGCCGCAGGTGGTCCGCCAGGTTGCTGAGCGACACGGCCTCGAACTCCCGGAAGCCCAGCTCGCGGGAGATCCCGAGGGCGCGCCGGCCGACGGACACGGCCTCCTCGTACTGCCGGGCCCGGGCCAGCGCCGTGCCCAGGTTGAGCAGCGCGGCGGCCTCGACCGCGCGTTCGTCCGTCCCGGCGTACAGCTCGACGGCCTGCCGGGCCGCCTCGACGCGCTCCTCGGGCGCGCCGAAGGGCAGGGCGCTCAGGTTGAGCAGCATGTGCGCCTTGTCGCCGGGCGCCCCGGACTCGCCGTACAGGGCCGCCAACCGCCGCAGCAGGCCGGTGAGTTCCCAGGGAGCCGTGCTGCCGCCGGAGCCCAGGGCCTGATAGAGGTCGGCGGCTTCGCGCAGCACCGTGACGGCCTCGTCCCGCCGGCCGAGCTCGGCCAGCCGGTCGCCGTGCGCCTCCAGGGCCCGGCCCAGGCCGCGCCGGTGGATCGCGGGATCGACCTCGGCGAGTGCCCTCGCCAGGGCCACCGCCTCCTCGGCCGCGGTCAGGGCAGGCCCGGAGGTCCGGTCGCCGGCCTCGGTCCGGCGGGGGAGCGTCGCGCTCAGGTGGACCAGGGAGGTCACCAGGTGCGGCCGGTGCACGGCCGGATTGGCCTCGGCCAGGCGCCGGAACAGGCCGACCGCCTCCTGCGCCGCCTCGACGGCCTGCTCGCGGCGTCCGGCTTCCAGCCGCACCCGCCCCAGGCTGCCCAGCGCCCGTGCCAGATCCCCGAGGTGGTCGCCCGGCCGGACCGCGGCCAGCCCGCGCAGCACGGCGACCGCCTCCTCCGCCGCCCCCACGGCCTCGTCCCGGTGGCCCTGTCGCAGGCGCAGGGCGCCCAGGCCGCTGAGGGCCCGGGCCAGCTGGGCCGACTGTCGGTCGGGGTCCTCGGCCGCGAGCTGCCGGCGCAGGGCCGTCGCCTCCTCGGCGACGTCGAGGGCTTCGCGAGCCCGGCCGCAGTCGGCGAGCCGTCCACCGAGGTCCGTCAACGACCGGGCCAGGGCGGGGCGGTGGCCCGGGTCGTGCTCGGCCAGCTCGCGCAGGAGGGCGGTGGCGCCCTGGGACTGGGCGAGCGCCTCGCTCCAGCGCCCGTGCCGGGCGAGGGCGTTGCCGAGTTCGGTCAGCGAGCCCGCCAGCCGGGCCCGGTGCCGGGGGTCGTTCCCGGCCTGCCACCGGTTGAGCCTGGCGGCCTCCTCCGCCGCCGCCAGGGCGGGCCCCCACTTGCCGGCGTTGGTCCGGCGCCTGCCCAGCGTCCCGTACAGCCCGGCCCGTTCGGCCGGGTCCGTGCTGCCGTCCAGGCGGTGCGCGGTCAGCCGCTCGACCACGGCCAGGGCGCCGGCGTCCAGGTCGATGTGCTCGCCCTCGGGCAGCAGCGGCTCCACGTGCTCCAGCACCGTGAGCAGCTCCGGGTCGATCGGGCGGCCTTGGGCGCTGTCGGCGCTGTCGGCGCCGATGGCGGAGAGGCCGCTCAGGGCGGCGCTGCCCGCTCGGAGCGCGAGGTCGGGCCGGTCCCGCAGCACGGGGTAGAGCACGGTGCCGCCCACATGCGGCCACCGGTCGGCCGCGGCGGCCAGGAAGGCGACGGCGCGGGGCGCGCAGAAGGCCGTGCGTTCGTCGGTGAGCAGCCGTGCGGGGACAGCGGTGGCCCAGGCGTCCGTGGGAAAGCCGGTGACCGGGTGGCCCGGCAGGAGCAGGGCGAGGAAGTCCTCGGCCAGCCGGTCGGGTAACAGCGGCTCCAGCGCGGTGCCGCGGTCGGAGGGCGGGTAGCAGACGGCGTGGTCGGCCAGGGCCCGGTCGACGGGCACGCCGGGCAGGACCCGCTCCAGGACGGTCACGGCTCGCGTGCGGGCGACCGGCCCGGAGAGGATCGCCGTGAACACCGTCCGCGCCATCACCTCGTCGGGCGTGCCGTAGTCCAGGCCCCGCCCGCTGTTCTCCTGGAGCTGGCTCCAGTTCTCGCGCTCGCGGTCCAGCAGGTAGGTGGTGAGGCCGATCATGTCCGTCGGTGGCGTGCGGCCGCAGGCCGCCGCGTCCACCGCGACGAGGGCGGCCATGTGCAGGGCCAGCGTCAGCCCGAAGTCGGCGTGACGCACGTCCCGGGGCGGCCGGATCGGGGCCGGGGCGCCGAGTTCGGGGTAGTGGCGGACGAAGCAGTCCCGGGCCGCGTCGAACATCGCGCCCCGGAGCTGTCCGTCGTCGGCGAGCGGCCGCAGCAGCTGGTCGGAGGTGTGGATGCTCTCCCGCAGCCGGTCCAGCTTGCCCCGTAGCGCGGGCCACTGGCCCGCCGACCGGCCGATGAGCAGCACCCGCGCGGGGACCGGCTGCCGGAGCACCATGTTGTGGAACAGCCAGCTCAGGTCGGACAGCGGCCACCGGTCGGCGTAGTCGACCAGCACCAGCACCCCGGCGCTCCCGTCGAGACGCAGATCCTGGCTGCCGTCGGCCGGCGGATGGGTGTCCGTCCCGTGGACGGCGTCCGCGACCACCCAGCCGGCCCGCTCGGACTCCTCGGCCAGCCGCCCGGCCAGCCGGGTCTTGCCCTGGCCGCCTTCCCCGTGCAGCCACCGCACCGCGAACCTCGGTTCCGCGTCACGCCAGGCCAGCAGCTCCGCCATCTCGGTGTCGCGGCCGGTGAAGTCGACGACCTCGGCCCGCGCGTCCAGCAGTCGGCTGGGCTGTGACCTGAGCCAGGCCGGGTCGGGACCGGCCGGGCGCCGGTGACGCAGCAGCAAGTAGACCGGCGTACCGTCACCGAACACGTGGATGTCGGCGCCCGCGGCACCGTAGGCGAAGCCGCCCTCGGCACGGACGTGTTGGACGTGCCGGGCCCCCTGGACCCGCTGGGCGGGTGGGGCCTGTGGGGCCGGCACGGGCGGTGTGGCCTGTTGTCGGTCGGGCGGGGTCCCGTCGGCGCGTCCCGTACGGGCGTCGCTCACGCCTCGGCCTGCCCGCCGTCCGCGGCAGCGCCGTCCGGGGGTGGCACCTCACGGGCGTGGGCGCCCTGGTAGTGGATGACGTTCCCGCCCTGCGCGCCGTAGACCGTGGCGTTGTCGCGGGCCACGATCGTCTGCACCCAGCCCCGGCGCTCCTCGGGCAGCGCCTCGCGGAGCGCGGCGAGCAGGTCGCGCAGCTCCGGCTCGACCTCGGGGCAGTCCCTGAGCAGACGGGCGAGCCTGCGCCGCCAGACGGGCGCGATGTCCTGGCGGACCTCGTCCTGCTCCTCCGGGGCCGCGTCGCGGACGAGCTCCTGGTCGGCGTCCAACTGTGTCTCCACGCCCGCCTCGTGGTTCGGGCCCAGCCGTCCGAACATCGCGGCGATCCTCGCGCGGGCCACACCGAACGCACCCGTGGCCAGGGCACCGGCGAGAACGATGGCGCCCTCCTCGGCAAGACCTCCGAGTCCGTCGACCGTGGTCGGCAGATTGGTCATCATTGCCCCCTCCGTTGATTTCCGGTGCCGACAGCGTACAAGTGACGGATTATCAGCGGCGGGCGGTGGGGGCGGAAGGAGCGGGGTGAGCGCGGTCGCAGGGGTCCTGGCATCACCCTGGCCGGAGCCGTCCGTGCGTGGGCTGTCCAGCCTCGGTGGAGCTCTTCGCCGAGCACCGGGGTTCGCGGTCGATCCAGGTCGGACGTATCGGGGGCCGCCTTCGCGGGTGCGGCCGGGGCCTGCCGACCGTTCAGCAGACCCGGCCGCACCGGCCGGCCCGGCCGCTCCTGGCTGCCCGCGGCCGGCCGGTGCGGCGGCAGGTCACCAGGCGGTGCAGGCTCCGCTCGTCCTGATCGCCTCGAAGTTCGCCTTGAAGGCGTCGTGGACGGCCGGGTCGTCGATCTTCAGCAGGGTCTCGTCGTGGGACCGCAGGTTCGGGTAGGTGTAGTTGTGGCTCCCGGTGAACACCAGCTTGCGGTTGGCGGCGCCCAGGTAGGTGCCCTCGATCAGCAGGTACTTGGAGTGGATGCCGATCGACCGGGTGGTGCCGTCGCCGTTCGGCGCGGTGCCCCAGCAGCGGGCGGCCAGGTCGAGCTTGCCGGCCAGCGCGGTCTTCACGGTGGTGCCGAGGTTGCCGCTCTCCCCGTTGTGCAGCAGCTCCACCTGGCAGCCGGCCTTCTTCAGCTCGACCAGCTTGTCGGCGACCTGGACCCGGGTGAAGGCGTACATGGCGATCCGGATCCGGGTGGCGCCGCCCGCGCAGTCCGTGTTGCCGAGCAGGGAGACGACGGTGTCGGTGGACGCGTCGTCGTTGTAGGCCGTCCCCGCGCTCTCCTGGCGGGGGAAGAAGTACGTCTTGTACGGGCCGGCCTGCTGGCTCAGGTAGTTCGACGCCAGGCCGTTGCCGGAGGAGCCGTACGTCACGAGGTCCTGCCAGTACGTCCGGTAGGCGGCGTAGAGGCCGGAGCCGGCGTCGGGGATGGTGACGGCGTTGTTGAAGAGGTTCTTGCGCTGGCTGGTGGTGAGGTTCGCAGAGGTCTGGAACACCACGTTCTCGGTGCTGCCGACCTTGGAGAACAGGAAGAACTTGTTGTGGTTGATCGCGCCGTCGTCGTCGTCGTTCAGCGCCCGGTTGCCGATGCAACCGCGGGTGTCCGGACAGGCCAGCACCCAGGAGTCGGCGTTCTGGTCGGTGCCCAGGCCGGTCGGCGCGGCGAGCGTCGCGTACTCGGACCCGGTGGCCTTGGGCGGGTTGCTGCCGGGCTCGTAGGCCGGCACGGCGTCCCCGTCCACGACGAGCCTGACCTTCACGCCGCGCTGCTTGGCCGCGATCAGCGCGGCGCTGACACCGCCGTCGGTGAACAGGTACATCGAGCCGTTGATCTCGGCTCCGGCCGGCGTGCGCTTGATCAGGGAGATCAGCTGGTTGCGGATGGCGTCCTGGGAGGCGGCCGGTCCCGCGGGGTTGTTGAACGTGGTGGTGAGCGCCACCGGCGTGTCCTCGGCCGCTGCCATCGGCGCCCCGAGCAGCGACGCGCCCACGACCAGCGCCGCCAGCCCCGCCGTCGTACGGACCTTCATCTGTATCCCCCTCTGTCGATACATCGATACAGGGGGTCACTGTACTGCCCATGATCATTAAGAGTGATCATGGGTCGGTCGACAGAGGGGCGAGGGGTGGGGGCACTCCGGGGCGCCCCGCTCACCGGACCCGTCCGCGCAGGGGCGGGGGCAGCTGGTATCCCGGGCAGGAGCGGGCGGCAGCGGGTACTCCGGTTCCGGCACCGTGGCCGGGTGGCACGGAAATACCGCGTCACGCCGAGGCCCCCAGGTGTTACCCTGCCTATGGCGATGCTGGAAGCCCACCCCCAGGGTGCGGGAACCAGGCGCCACTGCACACCGGAATCCCCGCCGTAGCGGCCCGGATCCCGCCGTACCAACCGCTTCTTCCGGCGGTCTCCTGCCCGACGCATCGCCGGCACCCGACTGGTGCCCGCCCGGCAGGCAGCCAACTTCCGCTGCCCAGCCCCTTCGTGTGCCCGGCCCCTTCGTGGCCGCGCCGGGGCCGCGTGTCCCGCCCGAGCGCCGGCGCAGCCCGCTCCGGGCGCCCCGCCGGGCCGTACAGCTCTCGTCGCCGGTTCCTGCCGCCCCACCGGGGCCGCCCGGCGCCCTCACCCTTCGCCATCATCCGACAGCACAGGAGTACCTTCTCGTGACGACCACCACCCAACCGTCGACCCTCGCGCCGCTGGACGGCCTGCTGAAGACCGACCTCCACCAACTCGCCTCCGCCCTGGGCGTTCCGGGCGCCGCCCGGCTGCGCAAGGACGAACTCGTCGAGGCGATCATCGCCAAGCGCTCTCCCAGCCGGCCACCGGCGCCGGCGGCCGGTTCCCGGCCCGCGGTGACGGAACGCCGGGGCAGCCGGCCCACCGAGCCGGCCGCCGCCGCGGACAGCGACCTCCTACCGGTCGCCGGCGTGCTGGACATCCGCGAGGGGAAAGCCGTCCTGCGCACCTCCGGCTACCTCCCCGGGCCCACCGACGTGCACCTGCCCGCCAACCAGGTCCGCGCACTCGGCCTGCGGACCGGCGACGTGCTGACCGGCGCGACCGCCCCGCGCACGCCCGCCCCGCGCGGGGGCGGCACCGTCCGCCCGGCGTCGACCCGCATCGACACCGTCAACGGCCGCACCGTCGACGGGGCCCGGCACCGGCCCGCGTTCCACGAACTGACGCCGCTGTACCCGCAGGAGCAGCTGCGCCTGGAGACCGGTCCGCGGGAGCTGATCGGCCGGGCCGTCGACCTGGTGGCCCCGATCGGCAAGGGCCAGCGCGGTCTGATCGTGGCACCTCCGAAGGCCGGCAAGACGATGGTCGTGCAGTCGATCGCGGCGGCGATCGCCCGGAACCACCCCGAGGCGCACCTGATGGTCGTCCTGGTCGACGAGCGTCCGGAGGAGGTCACCGACATGCGGCGCTCGGTCCGGGGCGAGGTCATCGCCTCGACCTTCGACCGGCCCGCCCGCGAGCACATCGCGCTCGCCGAACTCGCCGTCGAGCGCGCCAAGCGGCTGGTCGAACTCGGCCACGACGTCGTCGTGCTGCTCGACTCCCTCACCCGTCTCGCCCGCGCCCACAACTCCGCCGCCCCCGCCAACGGCCGCACCCTCACCGGCGGCATCGACGCCGCGGCCCTCCAGCTCCCGAAGAAGCTCTTCGGCGCGGCCCGCAACACCGAGAACGGCGGCTCGCTCACCATCCTGGCCACCGCCCTGGTCGAGACCGGCTCCCGGATGGACGACCTGATCTTCGAGGAGTTCAAGAGCACCGGGAACATGGAACTCCGACTCGACCGCCGGCTCGCCGACAAGCGCGTCTTCCCGGCAGTCGACGTCAAGGCCTCCGGCACCCGCCGCGAGGAGCTCCTCCTCGGCCCCGCCCGCACACCCGCGGCGTGGACCCTGCGCCGGGCGCTGAGCGCTCTCGACGTCCAGCAGGCCGCCGAACTGCTCCTGGACCGGCTGAAGCGGACCGGCGGCAACGACGAACTCCTGCGCCAGGTGGCGATCGGCTCCCCGGCCCGCACGGTCTGAACCGAAGACACCCGCGGACCGCTGACGGCCTACCGCCGTCGAACACCCCCCCACGGCCGGGTCCCCGACCCGGTGGAGTACCTCGGGACGCGCCGCCGAACCGCCGGGACCTCGCTCTCCACGATCCTGCCCCGCTACGCCCACGGGCGGGGCCTCCCGGCGGAACTGCCCGGCCAGCCCACCGTGCAGGAACTCGTCGACGCCTTCGCGGACAACGGGGACCTGCGCAACGCCTCCACTCCCACCGCAAGAGAGCGAGGTCGAACGCGACGGCAACAACGCCGTTCCGGTGTTCCAGCACTTCCTGCGCTGTTCACCGCAAAGCGTGGTCGACCACGTCGGCGACCTGATGAACGCCCGGCCGGCCTGCTTCGACCGGCCCGTACGGGAGGAACCGCCGGAACTGCCCGGCCAGCTCACCCCGGACGCCCACCGGGCGCTGTCGGCCTGCGCGGACGACTTGAAGGACTGGCCGGCAGGTGATCACGCCAGGTACCCGCAGACCCGCCGGCATGCCGTCGGCGCGTGACTCCGCGCCGCCTGGCGGGCCCCGACCGACGGCCGGCCACGCCGGCCACGCCGGTCCCGGCGGTCGGCGCCGGCGCCGTGGCCTTCGTGGAGTCCGCCGGCCTGAAGCCGGTCAGAGTGCCACACCGTGGTGCTGGGCGACGGCGAGGAGGGCGGACGTCACCATGCCTGCGAGCGCCATGACGTAGGGCACGAACTCGCGGGCGTCCGCGTGGTCGGCGAGGCGGAAGCTCAGGTCGTTCTCGTGCCAGGGGCTGTAGTGCCTGGCTTCGTCGTCGAGGAACGACCGGGCGAACTGCGCCGGGGTCCGGCGGTACCACACCGAGCGCGTGAAGGTGCTGTAGACGGTCTCCTTCCTCACCTCGGCGAAGCCGACCGGATCGCGGCGCGACCGGTCGAGCGTCAGGGTCAGCGTGTCGTAGGGGAGGACCCTGCCGTCGTAGTTCCGGAGTCTCCAGCCGCGATTGGCGGGCTCCGAGGGGACGACCGGCAGCCCGACGCCCGGCCGGGCGAGGCGCGGCGGCCGGTCGAGGGCGAGGTGCCAGCCGGACACCGACTGCTGGCTGCCCACGGTGAAGACCCGCATGCCGGGTCGGCCGGCCGTGTCGAGGGCGGCGCCCAGCCGTTCGGCCGTGGACGTGATCTCCTGCTCCGCCGCCTCCCGGGTCCGGGTGTTCACCGTCGCGCTCAGCACGTCCCGCCACCATGCGGGGAACTGCCCGAGGCCGACGATCTCCTCCACCGAGCGGCGGGCCTCCCGCTCCCACTCCACCCGGGTGCACCCGCGTCCGGCCAGTACGACGAGGAGCTTCGCCACCTCGCGCGCGGTCAGCGCCGGTTGCCCGGGCCGGCCGGCGTCCTGGGGAAGGACGAGGAGGGCCTGCCCCTCGTAGCGCCAGGTCCACGTCCGGAGGTCCGCCGCCCGGGCGAGGTCGATCCACCGCTGCTTCCACTGCCGCAGGGCGGCGATGTGGGCCAGCCGTGCGGCCTCCGCGCGGTCCCGCTCGCGAGCGCGGACCGCTCGCTCCTCCTCCCGCGCCACCGCGACGCGTGCCTCGACCTCCTGACGCACCGGACGGTAGGCCAGGGTGGCCGCCGCCAGGTCGGCGGTGTACACCTCCTCGGCGCGGCCCAGGCGCACCGCCCCGCGCCGACGGGCTCCCGGAACCCTCCTGAGCGCGCCCCGGCGGGAAACCTTCGCCCAGACCTCCCTGAGCCGGGCGGAGGCCGAATCGACCGCGCGGACGTAGGCGGCGAGCGCGTCCTGCCAGCGGCGCACCTCGTCGTCCGTCACCGTCAGGCGCACCCGGTCGGTGGTGCGCCCCCCGACGGCCTCCCACGGGGGCACCCCCGGGCGGCCGGGCAGCGGCTCGCCCTCGACGCCGTAGGCGACGACCTCGGTCGCCACCCGTTCGCTCCCGCGCCAGGTGTACCGCAGGACGGACCGCCGCTGCTCTGACACAGTCTGCTCCTTCCCCGCCCGGCCGAGCGCCGTCCCCGGCACGTACCCCGGCCGCAGGGTCGCTCAACTCCCCGGGCGGGGCGGCTTTTAGCACAGGTGGCGGTGGATCTGCCGGAAGACTCCCGTTATTCGGCGGGGGCCGGCGTTGGTGACCTATCGTCACCATACTGTCGCCACGCGTGGTGGCGCAGGAGGCCAGTACAGCAGCGGTCCGGTACGGCCGCGGTTCGGCACAGGGGAGGCCCGTCGATGGCCAGCGAGTTCCAGCAGCGCAAGCTCCGCAACGTCTTCGCCGCGTTCGACACGGACGGGGACGGCTGCCTGCGGCAGAGCGACTTTGGGGCCCTGGCGGAACGGTGGAGCCGGCTGCCGGCCGTCCAGCGGGACGCGGGGCTGAGGGCCAGGGTCGAGGCGCTCATGACGGGCTGGTGGGACCACCTGCGCACGGTCGCCGACACCGACCACGACGGCACGGTCGACATGGACGAGTTCCTGGCGCTCGTCGACCGGCTCCCCGCCCTGCGCGAGGTCGTCACGGCGACGGCCGACACCGTCTTCGACGCCGTGGACGAGAACGGGGACGGCCGCATCTCGCGCGCCGAGCACCGCCGTCTGGTCGACATCTGGCACGGCCGGAGCGTGGCGACCGACGACGTCTTCGAGCTGCTCGACCTGGACGGTGACGGGTACCTCAGCCGGGCCGAATTCGCGCTCCTGTGGGCGCAGTTCTGGATCAGCGCCGACCCGGCGGAGCCCGGAAACGTGATGTGCGGCCGCATCCCGGAGCGGTGACGCCGCCGCCGAGCGAGCGTCACCCGGCTGAACGGCTGAACGGCTGAACGGCTGAACCCGCTGTCCCGGCCGGTGCGCGGGCGCCCGCGGCCGGCGTGGACGGTGTCCGTCACGGCGGTTCCCCAGCGGTAAGGGTCGCGGTTTCCACCATCAATACTGAACGACGTTATTAGTTCGACGCTGCATTGCATCCGTGCTTCCGGATCGGCGTGACGTGTCGTCGCCCGGGCGCGGGGCGTGGGCGGCCGGCTCGTCCGTCACTGGAGACAACGTTGTCATGGCGGCGCCCCCGCCGAGCACCGATGCGGCGACGGCGCCGGTACCGAACGTCGGACGACGGGCCCTGCCCCGCCACCCAGCTTTGAGGATGCGACATGCGTGCACGGCGAGCCGAGCCCGGCCGAAGAGGCTTCCTGGGCGGATCCCTGCTGGCGGTGGCCGGTATGGTCGTCGGCTGCAGCACCGGCCCGACCGGCGGGTCCGGCGCGAGCGGCGTCACGACCACGTTGAACGTCTGGTCCCACGCCTACGGGGAGGCCGGTTGCTCGCCAAGGCCGGGATCGCCCCGCCCCGCAGCTTCGACGCGCTGGCGGCCGCGGCCAGGGCGCTCACCACCAGCAGCACCACGGGTCTGTTCGTCGGCAACGACGGCATCGGCGACACGCCGGCCCTCGCGGTGTTCTCCCGCGGCGGTGCGCTGGTCACCGACGGCAGGGCGGACTTCGACTCACCGCAGGCCGTCGAGGCGATGAGCGCCCTGAAGCGGCTGCGCGAAGACCAGTCCCTGACTGGTGGTACCCGTCCGCGTTCACCCAGGGCGTCGTGCCGATGCAGTGGTGCGGTCTCTGGGCGATGCCGGCCCTGAGGACGGCGCTCGGCGACGACTTCGGCGTGCTGCCCTGGCCCGCTTCCAGGCCCGGCGGCGGCCCGGTGGTGCGCGTCGGCGGCTGGACCAGCTGCGTCAACGCCAGGAGCCGGAACGTGGCCGCGGCGAAGACGTTCGTCCGCTGGCTCCGGGTGGAGCGGACCGAACCGCAGAAGGACTGGTCGGAGAGCTACGGCTTCCACGTGCCGCCGCGCCTGTCCGTGGCCGCGCGTTCGGAGGGACTGCGCGGGGGTACGGCGCAGGAGGCCGTCGACCTGGCCGCCAAGTGCGGCAGGTACAGCCCCGCCCTGTGGAACAGCACGGTGAACACGCTGTTCGCGGCGGCCGCCGTCAAGGTCGTCGGCGGGGGAGACGCGGCGCAGATCCCCGCCGACGCGGCCAGGCAGGCCCAGGCCGAGATCGACCGGCAGCGCGCCTGAGGAATGCCCGGTCCGCCGCCGCCCGGGCGCCCCGCGCTGCCGTCCGGGGAAGCGTTTTCGCGGGGCAGGGGTGATTCCCGGCGACGGACCGGGTGTTCCGCGGTGAGGCCCTGGTGGCGGGGGGATTTCGGCTGCTCGGCGGTGCGGGCCGGGAATTGCAAGCCGCCGTGCTACGGAATGCGCTCCGCTTGTCCGGGCCCGCGGGAATTCCGGTGCGGGGCGGATCCCGGCGGGTCCGGCTCCGGATTCGGGTATTCGGTCCGGCGGGGATTCCGGGCGCCGCCCCGGCGGTCGGGATGCGGCCGGTGCGGGGCGGGGGCAGGGTCGAGGTATGAGCGGAGTGATCGTACTGGTCGAGCTGGAGCCGTCCACGGAGGTGCTGGACGCGGGAGAGGTCGACGTGGGCGCCCGGATCCGCTGGGTGCACGCGGCCCCGGCCGACCCGGAGGTGCCGGAGGACCCGGGGCCGGTCACGTTCTGCGGGATCGGCACGGGCGACCTGGAGCGCGAGAACTACCGGCCGTCCGGGCCGGGGCAGCCCTGGTACCCGCCGTCCCAGCGGACCCGTCGGTGCCGCGCCTGCGAGTCCGCGCTCAGGGTGCTCTGAGCGGGCGGGTCGGCCCTTTCGGGGCAGCGGGCCATGCCTCTCCGGGCACGGTCCGCTGCCCGGAAAGGGCCGACCCACGGGGTCAGGGGGTGGGTTCGGTGATCCGGCCGTCGTGGAGTTCGATCACGTGGTCGGCGAGTTCCATGAGGGTGGGGTCGTGGGTGGCGACGAGGGCGGTGACGCCTTCGCTGCGGACGACGGCGCGCAGCAGTTCCATGATGGCGCGGCCGGTCTCGGAGTCGAGTTGGCCGGTGGGTTCGTCGGCGATGATGAGGTCGGGCTGGTTGGCCAGGGCCCGGGCGATGGCGACGCGTTGCTGCTGTCCGCCGGAGAGTTCGGCGGGGCGCTGGTTGGCGTGGGCGCTCAGGCCGACGAGGGCGAGGAGGGTGCGGGCGCGCTCCTCGCGCTGGGGGGTCGGGACGTTGCGCAGGCGCATCGGGATCCCGACGTTCTCGCTCGCGGTGAGGACGGGGAGGAGGCCGAAGGACTGGAACACGAAGCCGATGCGGTCGCGGCGCAGGGCGAGCCGCTGGTTCTCGTCGAGGCCGGCGAGATCGGTGCCGTCGAGGGTGATGGTGCCGCCGGTGGGGGTGTCGAGGCCGCCGACCAGGTTCAGGAGGGTGGTCTTCCCGGAGCCGGAACGGCCCTTGAGGGCGGTGAGTTCGCCGCGTCGGGCGGTGAAGGAGACGCCGCGCAGGGCGTGGACGGTGCGGTCGCCGGTGCCGAAGCTGTGGGTGAGGTCGGTGACGGTGACCATGTCGGTGGTGACGGTGGCGGCCGGTTGCTGCGTCATTGGGCGTCCCCCTGGGTGTTCCTCGACTGAAGTGAAGTACTGATGACGGGCGTTCAAGCTGAGGTGTGCATGGCATTCTGATCGAACGCTGAACCGCGTGCCACGGCCGGCCCGTTGTTCCTGTCTTGCCGGGTGGGGGTCCGATGTACTGCCAACGCGGAGAATTTGCTCACTAGTTACATGATTCGCGCAAGTCCCTTCCGTTTGAAGAGCGAATCTGACAGCATCGTCCGCTATCCGGTGATCAAGCGCCGGTGATCACCGTAGCGGTGCGTAACAGGCGTCCATCCCGTGGCTGGAGAGTGCCCGGACGGCGGCGCCGGGCGCGACCGGGATGTTCCGGGGGAGGCAACAGGATGCTCGGCTTCGTCGTGCGCCGTCTGCGCGGGCGGTTGCCGTTGGCCGGCGCCGTCCTGCTCACGGTGCTGATCACCACGGCGGTGCTCACCGCGCTGGTGGCCTTCAACCGCACCGTGGGGGAGGCGGGGCTGCGGCAGGCGCTCCAGGCACCCGGCCAGGCCGCCCGGACCACCGTTCTGGTCAAGGCCGAGCACGGCCAGGACAAGCGGGCCGCCGACGACGCGGCGGTCGCCGGCTACGCCGGCCGGCTCTTCGGCGGACTGCCCGTGCACCACGAGAGCCTGACCCGCAGCCGCTCCTACGGCCTTCCGGCCGCCGCCACCGCTCCCGCCGCCGGCCAGGCCGCCGCGAAGCAGACCGATCTCACCCTGCTCGCCACGCTCGACCACGACCGGGTCACCCTGGTGGCGGGCGCGTGGCCGGCGGCGGCCGCGGCCGGGGCCGGGCCGGTCCAGGCGGCCGTGCCACAGGCGGCGCTCGCGAGGCTGGGCCTGAGCGCCGGGGCGCTGCCCGCCGAGGTCCGGCTGGACGACCGCCTGAGCGGCGCGCCGCTCACCGTCCGGCTCACGGGCGTCTACCGCGCCACCGACCTCGCCGACCCGTACTGGCGGTTGGACCCGGTGGGCGGCCGCGAGATCCTGGTCGGCGGCTTCACCACCTACGGGCCGCTGCTGGTCGACGACAGCGCCTTCACCGCCGCCGGCGTTCCGCAGAACGGCCGGAGCTGGCTGCTCGGCGCCGACTTCTCCACCGTCCGCGCCGCCGACGCCGCCGCGGTCCGGGACCGCGCCGCCGGCCTCGCCGCGGAGCTCGGCACCTCGGCCGGCCTCCAGGTCTCGACCGAACTGCCGCTGTTCCTCCAGGAACTGGACTCCAGCGCGCTGGTCGCCCGCTCCACCCTGCTGATCGGCGCGCTGCAACTGGTGGTGCTCGCCGCCGCGGTGCTGCTACTGGTGGTGCACCTGATGGCGGCCCGGCAGGTGGGGGAGAACGCCCTGCTCGCCGCGCGCGGTGCCTCGGGTGTGCGGCTGGGCGCGTTCTCGGCGGCGGAGTCGGTGCTGCTGGCGCTGCCGGCGGCGGTGCTGGCGCCGTTGCTGGTCCCGGTGCTGCTGCGGGCGCTGACCCGGTTCGGCGCGTTGTCCCGGGTACCGCTGGACACCGGTCTGAGCTGGACCTTGTGGCCGGTCGCGGGTGTGTGCGCGCTGGCCTGTGTGGTGCTGACGGCGGCTCCGGCGGTGTTCCGCGGCGCCGGTGGCGCGGTGCTGCGCCGGGCGGGGCGCCGGCAGGCGCTGGTGGCGGGCGCGGTGCGCTCGGGTGCCGACCTCGCGGTGGTGGCGCTGGCGGTGCTGGCCTACTTCCAGCTGGCGCGTTACAGCGGCGGGCTGTCGGCGGATTCCGACGGCAAGCTGGGCCTGGACCCGGTGCTGGTGGCCGCTCCGACGCTGCTGCTGTGCGCCGGCACCCTGCTGGTGCTGCGGCTGCTGCCGTTCGCCGCCCGGCTGGGCGGCAGGCTGGCGGCGCGGGGCCGGGGCCTGGCGCCGGCCCTGGCGG
This sequence comes from Kitasatospora sp. NPDC001603, assembly GCF_040298365.1. Classification (NCBI taxonomy): domain Bacteria; kingdom Bacillati; phylum Actinomycetota; class Actinomycetes; order Kitasatosporales; family Streptomycetaceae; genus Kitasatospora; species Kitasatospora sp. NPDC001603. The sequence goes on along the minus strand of NZ_JBEPAA010000049.1, from coordinate 20,721 downwards.
GGTGGCAGCTGGCACGCCGGCCCGGGCGCGCCGCGGGGCCGGTGCTGCTGCTGGTGCTGGCGGTGTCGACGGGGGTGCTGGCGCTGGGTCAGCATGCCAGCTGGTCGGGATCGCAGCGGGACCAGGCGGACTTCGTGTCTGCGGGCGGTCTGCGGATCTTCGGGTCGGCGACGGCGTCGATGGGGCAGGGCGGCCGGTACGGGGCGCTGCCGGGCGGCGAGCGGCTGGTTCCGGTGGTCCGGCAGGAGAGTTCGCTGCCGGGCGGTGCGGCGGGTCAGCTGCTGGCGCTGGACGCCGCCGGGTTCGCGGACCGGGTGCCGGTGCGGGCGGACCTGCTGGGCGGGCAGAGCGCCCGGGAGGTGTTCGCGCCGCTGGCCGGGCCGGCCCCGACCGGGGCGCAGGCCGGGCTCCCGCTGCCGGGCAGCCCCCGGCGCATCGACGTCGAGCTCACCAATGTGCCGGCCGCGCCGGCCGACGCGCGCCCCGAGGTCTGGTTGATGCTGCGCGACCGGTTCGGCGCCACCTTCCGGGCCCCGCTGGCCGGGGTCCCCGAGCAGGGCGGCGCGGTGGCCACCGCCGACCTCTCGGCGCTGACCGGCGCGCCGGTCGGCTCCGCCGCCGCGCCGCTCACGATGGCCGGGCTGGTCGTGGTGTTCGGCTCGGACCGCGTCGTCCCGCTCAGCGGCACGCTGACCGTCGGGCGGATCGGCCTCGCCGACAGCGCCACCGGACCGGCCACCCCCGTCGCCGCCCCGGCCGGCCTCGCCTGGACCACCGTCGCCGCGTCGGACGACGAGCTGTCCTCCTCCGCGGTCCTACCGGTGGCGGAGGGCGAGGGCGAGCGGCAGCTGCTCAAGCTCCACTACGAGAAGGGGCACGGCGGCAGGAACAGCGCGGAGGCGATCGTCGCCCCCGCCGGCGCCCCGGCTCCGAAGGGGATCTCCGGGGTCGCCACCCGCGCCTATCTGACCGCGGTGGGAGCGGCGGTCGGCGACCTCGTCCAGGTGCCGTTCGCGAGCGTCACGCTGCAGGTCGAGGTGACGGGCGTGGTCGAGTCGCTGCCGGTGGTCGGGGACCGGGCGGTCGTCGTCGACCTGGCCACCGTCGCGCGGCAGATCGGCGCGGGCGGCCGGCAGCTGCCGGCCGTCTCCGAGTGGTGGCTGCCCGCCACCGGGCCGGGGGACGGGGTGCCGGCCGCGGCCGCCGCGAAGCTGCGCGCCGAACCGGGGGGCCAGCAGCTGGTGGTCCGCGACGAGGTGGCGGCTGAGCTGCTCGCGGACCCGATCGGTGCCGCGCCGCAGAACGCGCTCGCCGCGATCGCCCTGGTCAGCGCCGTGCTGGCGGCGATCGGCTTCGCCGCCGCGGCGGCGGCCTCGGCCCGCGAACGCGCGGGGGAGTTCACCGTGCTGCTCGCGCTCGGCACCCCGCGGCGCCGGCTGAGCCGGACGGTCGCCGCCGAGCAGGGCGTGCTGGTCACGCTGGGCAGCCTGGTCGGGCTGGCCCTGGGCGCCCTGACCGTCCACCTGGTGGTGCCGCTGGTGGTGCTCACCCCGTCCGCCCACCGGCCGGTGCCCGAGGTGCTGGTCGACCTGCCGTTGGGCCAGGCCCTGCTGCTCGCGGCCGCGATCACGGCCGTTGCCCTGCTGTCGGCCTCCCTGAGCGGGCGCCGCCGCCGTCGAGACGTGGCCGCCCGGCTGCGGTACGTGGAGGAGATGTGACCACCCCGGCCGACACCGGTACCCCCCGCCCCGCGCCGAGGCCGGAGCACCGCCCCGCGCCCTGGGTCCGGACCAGGCTGCGGACGGCGCCGCTGGCCGCCGCGCTGATGGCCGCGCTGGCCTTCGTCACCGTCCTGCTGGCCGCCGCCTTCCCGCGCGCCGTCGACCGGGGCACCGACGACGCGCTGCGCGAGTTCCTGCACGACCGAGGCCCGTCCTGGACCAGCCTGCTGGCCACCGGGCGCCACCAGTACGACGCCGCCGACCTGGACAGGGTGGCGGCGAAGCTCGCCTCCTACCCGAACGAGACCTTCCGGTTCGTGGCGAGCGGCCCGGTCTACGGAACGCGCAGCAACAAGTCGCGCCCGATGCTCAACACCGGGTACGCACGCCCCGACGAGGTGCCGCCCCAGCTCGACCTGGTCTCGCTGCACGGCCTCACCGACCGGGTCGCCCTGGTGGCCGGCCAGTGGCCCGGCGCCGGCGGTGGCGGCGGCCCGGTGCCGATCGCGATCAGCAAGGCCGCCGCCGACACCATCGGCATGCACCTCGGCGACCTCGTCGACGCCGGATCCTCGCTCACCGGCGAGCCGGTCCGGGCCGAGGTGGTCGGCGTCTACGTGGCCAACGACCCCGACGACCCGTACTGGGTGGGCCTGCCGTGCCCCGAGCGGGCCTGTCGGGAGGCCACCGCCAAGGTCAAATGGCGCACCGGTGGTGTGGTCTCCCCCGACGCGACGGACCGGATCGCCCCGTGGGGCGGCGGCGCGACGGACTTCTGGCGGCTGCCGGTCGACACCGCCGCCCTGCGCGCCGACCAGCTGGACCGGACCAAGGAGGAGATCTCCTCCTACCTCGCCGGCTCCACGGCGCTGCGCCTCACCACGCTGACCGGCCGCGAGGACCTGCGGGTCGGCTCGGAGCTGCCCGAGCTGTTCGGGCAGGCGGTGGCCCGCCGGGACGCGGCGGCGCCGTTGGCGGCGGTCGGTCCGGCCGGGCTGGCCGGGGTGGCCGTGGTGGTGCTCTGCCTGGCGGCGGGGCTGGCCGGGGACCGGCGGCACGGTGAGCTGGCGCTGCTGCAGGCCCGCGGCGGTTCGCGGGGCGGGGTGGTACGGCGGTTGCTCGGCGAGGGCGCGGTGACCGTGGTGCCGGCCGCGGTCGTGGCGACCGGACTGGTGTGGTGGTGGCTGCCGACCCCCCGGTGGTGGGGATCGATGGTCGCGGCGCTGGTGGTGCTGCTGCTCGCGGCGCTGGGTCTGCCGGTCCGGGCGGCGCTGCTGTGGTCGGCGCGGCGTGCGCCGGGTGGCTGGCGCCGGCTGGTGGGTGAGCTGGTGGTCGGGGCGGTGACGGTCGCGGCGGTGCTGGAGGTCCGGCGCCGGGGTGTGGTGCCGCCCGGCGACGGGCTGGACCCGTTGCTGGTGGCGGCGCCGTTGCTGTTGGCGCTGACGGGTGGGCTGGTGCTGGCCCGGGTGCAGCCCGTGCTGGTGGGCCTGTTGGCGCGGGCGGCGGGCCGGGGTCCGGGGGTGGTCGGCTTCCTGGGCCTGGCGCGGGCCGCGCGGGGATCGGGCGGCCGGCCGCGCCCGTCGGTGCTGCCGGTGTTCGCGCTGATGCTGGCGGTCACGACGGCCGGCTTCGGCGCCACCGTGCTGGACGCCGTCGACCGCGGCCGGGCGCAGGCCGTCCGGAGCGCGGTCGGTGGCGACGCGGTTGTCGGGGCACCGACCGGCGCCGTGCTCCCGCCCGGCTTCCTCACGGCGGCCGGCGCGCTGCCCGGGGTGCGGACGGCCACCGCCGTGTGGTGGGACAACGACGTGTTCCTGCTGGGCAGCGACGCCGGGCCGATCCGGGTCAGCACCCTGGTCGTGGACCCGCGGACGTACGCCGAGCTGTCCCGGGCCGTCGGTCGCGGCGCCTTCGACCCGGCCGCCCTCGCGGGTGACGACGGCGGGATCGACACCCCCGTACCGGCCCTGTTCAGCACCGAACTCGCGCGGAGGATCGGTGACGGGGGCTACCGGCTGCGGATGCCCAACGGGTGGGAGCTGCTCGCCAGGTCGGCCGGTACCCTCGACGGCACCCCGGCACTGGAGAGCTCCACCCGACGCTTCGTGGTGCTCCCGGCCGGCCCCTCGACCGCGCGCTTTCCCGAACTCAAGCGTGCCAACCTGTGGTTCGCCACCGGCGACATCGACGAGCGGCAGCTGAAGGGGCTGATGCGCGAGCTGGCACCGGTGCAGCTGCGCGACGGCTCCCCGGAGGGCGCCGCGGTGTCGGCCTCGGCCTCGGGGTCGACGCCCGGGCCGGCCGCGGCGCCTTCGCCGTCCGGGACCGCCCCGGCGGCCCAGGCACCGGCCGAGTCCGACGCCGACGCGGTGCCGACCGGGTACCTGGTCCGCACCAGTGCCGCCCGCTCCGCCGAGCTGGCGAACGACCCGTTGCAGCACTCGGCGGCCCGGCTGTTCTGGGCGGCGGTGATCGGCGCTGCCGGGTTCGCGCTGCTCGCCGTCCTGCTGACGCTGCTCCGGGCGGCTCCGGAGCGGGCGGCCGTGCTGGCACGGCTGCGCACCATGGGGCTGCGGCCCCGGCAGGGGCTGGCGTTGATCGTGGCCGAGACGCTGCCGCAGACCCTGGCCGCGGCCGTCGGCGGCGGCGTGGTGGCGTGGATCGCGGTCGCCCTGCTCGGTCCGGCGATCGACCTGTCCGCGTTGGTCGGGGCCCCGGTTCCGACCGGGCTGCGGCCGGCGCTGCTGCCGGTGCTGTTCCAGGTCCTCGGTCTGGCGGCGCTGGTCACCGCGGGTGTGCTGGCCGAGGCGCTGATCTCCGGCCGGCGCCAGATCAGCACCGAACTGCGGGCGGGGGACCAGCGATGACCGGCACCCGGCCCGCGCGGCCACCGGCCGGCGGCGGGGCGTTCGGCAGCGGGGCGTCCGGCGCTGGCGGGGCCCCCGGCCGGGCGTTCGGCAGGGGAACCAACGCGTGGCAATCGCGACCAGGAGCGCACCCAGGCGCAGCGGCGACAGGAGATCAGTGGTGAGCAGTGTGTCCGAGGGCGGGGCGGTCGTCGAGGGCCCGACGCTCGACGAGTTGCGGGAGCGGGCGCTGGCGGCCTCGGCGCCGCGGGCGGTCGCGGGGGACGCGGCGATCGTCTGCGAGCGCCTGGTGCGGATCTTCAGCGCCGAGGGCGTGGAGGTGCAGGCGCTCCAAGGGCTTGAGCTGACGATCCGTCAGGGCGACCTGGTGGCCTTGGTGGGCGCGTCGGGCAGCGGGAAGTCGACGCTGCTGACGATCCTGGCGGGGCTGGACGTGCCGACCGCGGGGACGGCCACCGTGGCGGGCTGCGACCTGCTGGAGATGTCGGCGCGGGTGCGGCTGCGGTACCGGCGCGAGGTGGTGGGGTTCATCTGGCAGCAGACCGCCCGCAACCTGCTGCCGTTCCTCACCGCGGCGGAGAACATCGCGCTGCCGATGCAGCTGCGGGGCCGCGGCGGCGGCGCGGCCCGCTCCCGCCAGCAGGCGGCCCGGGTCGCCGAGCTCCTGGAGGCGATGGACCTGGGCGACCTCGCGCACCGGCGCCCGGGTGAGCTCTCCGGCGGCCAGCAGCAGCGGGTGGCGATCGCCGTCGGCATGGCCAACAACCCGCCCGTCCTGCTCGCCGACGAGCCGACCGGTGAGCTCGACTCCGAGACCGCGGCGGGGATCTTCGAGACCTTCCGCACGGTCAACCGCGAGCTGGGTGCCACCGTCGTCATCGTCACCCACGACCCGATGGTCGCCGGTGAGGTGCGCCGTACGGTCGCGATCCGGGACGGCCGTACCAGCAGTGAGGTGCTGCGGCGGACGGTGACCGACGAGTACGGCGAGGAGTCGGTGAACGAGACCGAGTACGTGATGCTGGACCGGACCGGCCGGGTGCAGCTGCCGGTCAAGTTCCTGGAGGCGCTGGGGATGGAGCACCGGGTCGCGGTGGACCTGGGCGCCGACCACATCGCCGTCCGCCCGGACGACATCGCGGGCCACTGACGCGTCCGCCCGGCCGCACCCGCCGCCCGGCCCCGGGGCGGCGGGGCCGGGCGCGATGGGATACTGGACCGGACGTTCCGGGGCGAGAGGTACCGCATGAGCAGCCGCCTGAGAGTGCTGAGGAAGCAGAACCGGCTGAGCCTGGAGGCGCTGGCGGCCCAGGTCGGGGTGACCAAGAGCTACCTCTCCAAGGTGGAGCGGGGGCTCAGCGACCCCTCCATCTCGACCGCGCTCAAGCTGGCGCACGCGCTGAAGGTCGACGTCGGCCGCCTGTTCGCGGAGGACGTGGAGCCCGAGCTGATCACGGTGGTCCGGGCCGGCGAGCGGACGCCGATGGCCGACGGCACGGGCCCCGGCGCCCCGCACTACGAGGGCATCGCGACCGGTCTCAGCGGCAAGCGGATGGTGCCGTTCATGATGTACCCGCCGCTGGAGCTGGGCGACTCGCCCTTCAAGTCGCACGCGGGTGAGGAGTTCTTCTTCGTTCACGCCGGGACGGTCGAGCTGGAGTTCCCCGAGCGGACGGTCCGGCTCGCCCCGGGGGACAGCGTCTACTTCAACTCGGCGCTGCCGCACCGCTGCCGGAGCACCGGTCCGGAGCCGGCCGCGATCCTCGTGGTGATCCACGACGATCCGGCCGGCCCGTCGGAGCGGGTGCCCAGCCTGCCCTGACGCTTCGTCAGTCCAGTGCTGCGAGCAACTCGGCCAGGCCGCGGGTGCGTTCGTCGTCCAGCGGCAGCAGCGGTTGGCGCGGCTCGCCGACGTCCAGCCCGCGCAGGGCCAGGCCGGCCTTCACGGTGGTGGGCAGACCGCCCCGCAGGATGAACTGCAGGAGCGGCAGCTGGCGGTAGAAGGACTGCCGGGCGGCGTCCAGGTCGCCGACCCGCACCGCCCGGTGGAGTTCCAGCACCGCCTCGGGTATCAGGCAGGGCGCGGCGGTGCACCAGCCGGCGGCCCCGGCGGCGAACGCCTCCAGGGCCAGCGGGTTGCTGCCGTTGAAGAACGGCAGCTCGCCGCCGGTGAGCTGGCTGAGCCGGTGCATCCGCTGCACGTCGCCGCTGCTCTCCTTCACCATGGTGATGTTCTCGACCCGTTCGACCAGCGAGACCATCAGCTCGGGGGAGAGGTCGACGCCGCTGGTGGCCGGGTTGTTGTAGATCATCACGGGGACGGATACGGCGCCCGCGACCTCGGTGAAGTGGCGGACGATCTCGCGTTCGTCCAGCTTCCAGTACGACAGCGGCAGGACCATCACGGCGTCGGCGCCGACCTGTTCGGCGAACCGGGCCCGGCGGACGGCCTTGCGGGTGGTGAGGTCGGCGATGCCCACCACGGTGGGCACCCGCCCGGCCACCGCCGCCACCGAGGCCTCGGCGGCGGTGAACCACTCCTGGTCGTCGAGGTAGGCGCTCTCCCCGGTCGAGCCGAGCGGAGCGACGGCGTGGCAGCCGGCCTCGACCAGCCGGTCGATCAGGGTGCCCAGGCGTACGGTGTCGAGACCGCCGTCGGTGGGGGAGAACGGGGTCACCGGGTAGGCGATGATCCCTTCCAGGGTCGGACCGGCCATGTCAGCGACCGCCTTCCGGGGCGAGGGAGTCGAGTGCGTCGCCGTGGCCGGCGCGCAGGGCGCGGCGGGCGTAGTAGGCGAAGGACGCCTGGCCGCGCTTGGGGGTGGAGATCCAGTCGTGCGCCTCGCGGGCCAGCAGCTCGGGGATCTCCTGGATCCGTCCGGCGGCCGAGGCCAGCAGCTGGAGCCGGGCGGCCCGCTCGAACAGCACCGCGAGGACGCAGGACTCCTCGACGGTGCCGGTGGCCACCAGCTGTCCGTGGTGGGCGAGCAGCAGGGCGCGCTTGTCGCCGAGCGCGGCCGTGATGATCTCGCCCTCCTCGTTGCCGACCGGGATGCCGGGCCACTTCTCCAGGAACGCGCAGTCGTCGTAGAGCGGGCAGAGGTCCATGTGCGAGACGATCAGCGGCTTCTCCAGCATCGACAGCGCGGAGATGTGCAGCGGGTGGGTGTGGATGATGCACTCGACGTCCGGGCGGGCCCGGTAGACCCAGCTGTGGAAGCGGTTGGCGGGGTTGGCCATCCCCTCGCCCGCCAGGACGTTGAGGTCCTCGTCCACCAGCAGCAGATTGGACTCGGTGATCTCGTCGAAGCCCAGGCCGAGCCGCTGGGTGTAGTAGGCGCCGGGTTCCTCGGCGCGGGCGGTGATCTGGCCGGCCAGGCCGGAGTCGTGTCCGGCGTCGAACAGGATCCGGCAGGTGAGCGCGAGCTTCTGCCGGGTGGTCCAGCCGTTGTCGGGGATGGCGCTCTGCATTCTGCGGTGGGCGAGGTCCACCAGCTCCGCCTTGGTGGCGGTGAGGGTCTCTGCCATCGGCTGTGCTTCTCCTTCGTAGGGGAACGCCCGGGCGCGGCGGGGCCGTTGGGCAGGCGTGGCCGCGGTGCCGCCCGCCGGGAGCGACGGGCAAGGACACGTCGTTCACCTTAGGACACCTTGTGTCATGGCGTCGATAGCGTGCCGCGACGGGTGGGCCCGAAGCCGCTACCCGCCGCCCGCCACCTACTACCCCCGCTTCCCGGCAACAGCCCTGCTGATCAGAGGCGTTGGGGCTTCCGGGGCAGGCTCAGCCGTCATCGCCGATGCGTCGGATCAGCCCGCTGCGCTCGGCCTCGGAGCGGAGGTCCCGCTCCGGCTCGCCACGCCTGCCGCGGTCGCCCCGGGCGGCGGCGGTGCAGAGCGCGAAGACGAGTACGGCGCTGGCCGCCACGGTGAGGATGCCGAGCGCGGTGAGGACGCGGAGCCAGGTCACGGCAGATGCCTCCGGTGTGCGGTGCGACGGGAGTTGTGCCGGGGATATCGGCAGGACGCGCCGTAGGATCGAGTGTCCACGGGCGGTTCCGTGGGACATCCGCCGCAGCACCGGGAGCACGCGCGGGCACTCGAAGCGTCGGTGGCGCGCGGTGCTCCTCGGCACGCGCCCCCGGAGCCTTTGCGCGCCCCCGTCGGCCGCCCGCGCCCCCGCCGCCCGTGCCCCCGCCCCGCGATCCCGTCAGCCGTCCGTGGCCCCGCCGCCCGAGACCCCGCCGTCCGCCCCCGGGGCCTCCCGTCCCTCCTCCGGTCCCGCCTGCGCCAGCAGGGTCCGCAGGGCGTCGAAGTCCGGCTTCCCGGTCGCGCTCAGCGGAAGCTCCGGCAGCACCAGGATCGTCGACGGAGCACCGAGCGGGCCGCCGCGCTCGCGCACCCACCGGTGCAGCTGCCGCGCCGTCACCCCGGCCCCGGGCCGGGTGGTGACCGCGGCGTGCACCCGCTCCAGCCGGTCCGGACCGGTGGTCGCGAACATCACCGCCTCCCGCACCGCCGGATGCGCCAGCAGCGGCCGCTCGACATCGCGCGGGAAGACGTTGTGCGCGTCCACGATCGCCATCGGCCCCCGCCGCCCGGCCACCGTCAGGTACCCGGCCGCGTCCAGGCTGCCCAGGTCCCCGGTGTGCAGCCAGCCGCCGCGCAGCACCCGGGCCGTCAGGGCCGGATCGCGCCAGTAGCCGGACATCACCGTCGGCGTCCGCACGCAGATCTCCCCGGTCCGGCCGACCGGCAGCGGCGCGCCCGCCTCGTCCACGACCCGGACCTCGGTGTCCGGGAGCGGCCGCCCGGCGGTGGTCAGCAGCCTCGGATCCAGGTGCTCGTCCGGGGTGAGTCGGGTGACCGGTCCGCACTCCGTCAGGCTGTACGTCTGGTGCAGCACCCGGCCGATCCGGCGGGTCGCCTCCGCCAGCCGTTCCGGGGCGGCCGGGGACCCGGTGTACGTCACCCGGCGCAGGCTGCCGGTGTCGGTCCGGGCGAGTGCGGGGTGGTCGAGCACCCGGTAGAGCAGGTGCGGCGGCAGGTACACCCGAGACACCCGGTACCGCTCGACGGCCGCCAGGACCGCCTCGGCCTCGAAGCCGTCCTGGAGCACCACCGTGCCGCCCGCCGCGAGGGCCAGGTCGGCCGTGGTGCCGCCGCCGTGGCACAGGGCCGTGCAGAGCAGGAAGGTGGACGCCGCCACCAGCTCCGGCCGGGGCGGCCGGGCGAAGCGGCGCAGCACCCCCTTCGGCCGCCCGGTCGAGCCGCCGGTGAACCGGATCGCCATCACGTCGTCCGGCCGCCAGCGGGGTGCCGGCGGGACGGGCGGGAGCGGCGCGGCCAGGGCGGTGAGGTCCGCCCCGACCGGGGTGGGGCCGAGGGCCAGCGGCAGCGCGGCGGGGAGCGCCCCGGCGAGCTGGCGCGCGGCCGCGGTGAACCGCTCCGGGGCGAAGACGAAGGCGGCGGTCCGCGCCTCCTCGGCCATCGCGACCTGGTCCGCCACCGACCTGTCGGTGGGCAGCATCGCGACCCGGCAGCCGATCAGGTTCGCCGCCAGGCGCACCAGCACCGCCTCCGGCCGGTTCCCGGCCAGCACGGTGACGCCGTCGCCGCGCCCGAGACCGGCGCCGGCCAGCGCGTGGGCGAACCGGTGCACGTCGTCCAGGCACTCCTGCGCCGTCAGCGACGACTCCCCGTACCGCAGCGCGACCCGGGCCGGATCGCGGGCCAGCCCGTCGAGGACCAGCCCGGTGTGCGTGGCCGTCCCGGTGACCGCCGCCGGCCCCGCCGGCCCCGCCGTCCGCGTCCTCGTCACGCGCCGTCTCCCGACTCCCGATACCCGCGTCCGGTCTGACAGTCCATCACATCACCCCGCCGTCCGGCGGCCGGGCCGGGGGAGCGGGCCGGGGGAGCGGTCCCGGGGGCCGGGCCGGGGACCGTGCGGTCCGGAGGGCGGTCGGTGTTGTTATCGTTCCAGGCCGGGCACCGACGGGGATGAGTGAGCACCATGGACAGGCCGACCACGCCGGGCGGGCGGACCGCAGTACGGCAGGGGGCGCAGACAGCGATGGAACCGCGGGGCCTGGTCGACCTCAGGGGCGCGGCCGGTGAGTCCTTCACCGTCCGCTACCCGCCGGGCGCGGTCGTGGTGGTCTCCGGACTCCCCGGCAGCGGCAAGAGCACCCTGCTGCGCCGCTGGTCGGCCCGGAGCCGGGCGGCCGCCACCGTCGACCCCCGGGCCGTGCACGAGGCCTGCGCGGCGGTGATGCCGGCCGCCCTGCCGTACGCGGTCTACCGGCCGTGGGCCCGGATCGAGCACTTCCGCCTGCTGCGGGCCTCCGTCCGCCGGGGCGGTCCGCTGCTGGTGCACGACTGCGGCAGCCGGGCCTGGATGCGCCGCTGGCTGTCCGGCGCCGCCGCCCGCCAGGGCCGTGAACTGCACCTCGTCCTGCTGGACGTCGGCGCCGTCACCGCGCTCGCCGGTCAGCGGGAGCGCGGGCGCTGGGCCCCGCGCCGGGCCTTCGCCCGCCACCGCCGGGGCCTCGACCGGCTGCTGGCGGCGTTCACCCGGCACGCCGCGGGCGCGGCCGGCACGCCCACCCCGGAGGCCGCCTCGGTGCTGCTGCTGGACCGGGTCTCCCGGGAACGCGCCGCGGCCGTCCGCTTCGGCCCGCCCGAGCCGGCCCGGTAGCGCGGCTCCGCCGCGGCGGCGGGCCGGTCGCGGTGCCGGGTGGCCCGTGGTGCGCGGTGGGGCGGCAGGGGACACTGGGGAGGTAGCGCAGCAGCTGACCCGTCTTCAGGGAGGTCGTCCCCCATGGCCCGCAGTACCGCCACCGAGAGCCCGTGGTTCCGCCGGTTCCACTCCCACGACACGGCGCCCGCCCGGGTCGTCTGCTTCCCGCACGCGGGCGGGTCGGCGAGCTACTTCCTCGACTACGCGACCGCCCTCGCGCCGTACGCCGACGTGCTCGCCGTCCAGTACCCCGGCCGGCAGGACCGCTTCGGCGAGCCCGGGATCGACTCCGTCACCGGTCTCGCCGACCGGGTGTACGAGGCACTGCTGCCCTGGACCGACCTGCCGCTGACCTTCTTCGGGCACAGCATGGGCGCGGCCGTCTGCTTCGAGGTGGCGCGCCGCTTCGAGGCGGACGGCGGGGCCGGTCCGGCCCGGCTGTTCGTCTCCGGCAGTCGCGCGCCCTCCCGGCCCCGGGAGTCGGCGGTGTACCGGCTCCCGGACGACGAGCTGCTCGCCGAGGTGTCCGAGCTCGGCGGCACCGACGCACGGGTCCTCGCCGACCCGGAGCTGCGGGCCGTCATCCTGCCGGCGCTGCGCAGCGACTACACCGCGATCGAGACGTACCGGTGCGCGCCGGACGCCGTGGTGTCGCAGCCGGTGACCGCGCTGACCGGGGACGCGGATCCGCGGGTCTCGCTGGACGAGGCCGGCGGCTGGGCCCGCCACACCACCGGCGCCTTCGAGCTGGAGGTGTTCCCGGGCGGCCACTTCTACTTGGCCGAACAGCGGGACGCGGTGCTGGGGGTGGTGACCGCGCGGCTCCGGGGGTGAACGGCCGTGGGGGCGGGGGGAGTCGGGCTCGTGCACGAACGAGCCCGGCGCCGGCGGCGCCGGGCGACGCGGGCGCGGGCGGCGGCCCCGGGGCGACATCAAAAGTTGACACGCTTGTGACAAGCCGTCACGCGTAAAGCCTTCCCCAAGTGCTCACTGATCTGGCATGTTGCGTTCAAACTCCGTGCGAACCCCTCACGCACGGGCCGATCGGAGGACACACGTGTCACCCCTGATATCCCGGCGGCTCGGTCGCCCGGCCGCCGCCCTCGCCGTCCTCTCGGCCCTGGCGCTGGCCGTCCCCGGCATGACGGCCACCGCCGCCCCCCTCGCGGCCGCCGCCCCCACGGCCGCCGGTGCGTCCGCCGCCGCCGCCACCGCCCCGCAGGTCGCCGCAGGCTGGGCCGCCGGGACGCGCGCCTACCTGGTGATCAGCGCACCCGCCGACACCGCCGCCGCCAGGAGCGCCGTCACCGCCAACGGCGGCACGGTCTTCGCGAGCTACGACGCGATCGGCGTGATCGTCGCCCACTCCACCTCGGCCGGTTTCGCGACCGCGGTGCGCGGCGCGGCCGGTGTCCAGCAGGTCGGCGCGACCCGCACCTCCGACGTGCCGGCCGACGCGTACAACCCCGCGCTGCCCGCCAACCCGGCCCAGGCGGCCACCACCCTCACCGAGTCGAACCGCTGGGACATGACCCAGATCAAGGCCGACCAGGCGTGGGCCGTCAGCACCGGCTCCTCCACCGTCAAGGTCGGCGTCCTCGACACCGGGGTGGACGACCAGCACCAGGACCTCGCGCCGAACTTCGACGCCGCCGACTCGGCCTCCTGCGCCTACGGCAAGGCGGACACCCGCACCGGCGCCTGGCGGGACGTCGACACCCACGGCACCCACGTCGCGGGCACCATAGCGGCGGCCAAGAACGGCAAGGGCGTCGTCGGCGTCGCCCCGGGCGTGAAGATAGCCTCGGTCCGGATAGCCGAACCGACCAGCACCCTCTTCTACGCCGAGAACACCGTCTGCGGCTTCGTCTGGGCCGGTGACCACGGCTTCAAGGTGACCAACAACAGCTACTACACCGACCCGTGGCAGTTCAACTGCCCGGACAACGTCGACCAGGCGGCCATCATCGAGGGCGTCAAGCGCGCCCAGGAGTACGCCGAGGGCAAGGGCTCGCTCCAGGTCGCCGCGGCCGGCAACTCCGACTACGACCTGGCCGACAAGACGACCGACAGCGAGAGCCCGAACGACTCGACGCCGGTCACCCGGACCATCAGCAACGCCTGCCTGGACATCCCGACCGAGCTCCCCGGCGTGGTCACCGTCGCCGCCATGGGCAGCGGCAGCGCCAAGGCCTCCTACTCCAACTTCGGCAAGGGCGTCATCGACGTCGCGGCCCCCGGCGGCGACGGCGCCAACGGCGTCTACTCGACCCTGCCCGGCGGCAAGTACGGGACCAAGAGCGGCACCTCGATGGCGTCCCCGCACGTCACCGGCGTGGCCGCGCTGATCGCCAGTGCCGACCCGACGCTCACCCCGGCCGGCATCCGGGCCCGCCTCGCCACCCAGGCCAACGACGTGGCCTGCCCCGGCTCGGACGGCCGCTGCACCGGCACCACCGCGAACAACGCCTTCTTCGGCGAGGGCCAGGTCGACGCGCTGAAGGCGGTCGGCGGCACCACCACGCCACCGACCGGCAAGTACTTCGAGAACCTGACCGACGCGGCGATCACCGACAACGCCACGGTGGACAGCCCGATCGCCGTCACCGGCGTGACCGGCAACGCCCCCGCGACCCTCAAGGTCGGCGTGGACATCAAGCACACCTACCGCGGTGACCTGGTGATCTCCCTGGTCGCCCCGAACGGCACGGTCTACCTGCTGGAGGACTTCGCGAACGGCGACAGCGCCGACGACGTCGCCAAGACGTACACCGTGAACGCCTCCGCGAGCGCGGCGAACGGCACCTGGAAGCTCCGGGTCAAGGACGGCGCCTCCGGCGACACCGGCACGATCGACGCCTGGAACCTCACCTTCTGATCCCGCGTCCGGTCCCGCCCGACAGCCCTGTGCTCCGCCGCCCACCGGGCGACGGAGCACAGGCGTTCCGGGAGCCGCGGGCGCCCCCGTCAGAAGGCGACGATGCCCTCGCCGCCGACCCCCTGGGGCACGGTCTGCGAGCCCAGCGCGGTGAGCGAGCCGTCAGGGTTGACCGCGAACTCGTCCACGACGCCGTCGACCCCGGTCTGGGCGTAGAGGTAGCGCCCGTCCGAGGACACCGCCGCGTCGACGGTGCCGGGGTGGGTGGGCGTGTCGCCCAGGGCGGTCAGCTGCCGCCCGTGGTCGGCCGTCCGGAAGCCGCTGAGGGTCGAGCTGCCCGCGTTCGAGGCGAACAGCAGGTCGCGGACGGCGACGATCCAGCAGGTCGCCGACTGGCCGGTAGCCGCGAAGGCCTGCTGCGAGGCGGTGCCGTCCGGGTGGACGGCGAAGGTCGCCACGGCGTTGGTGCCCGCCTCGGCCAGGTAGAGGCCGTGCCGGCCGTCGGGGACGAAGGCGAAGGGCACGGCGCCGGGCAGGTGCGTCACCACGGGGGAGTCGGCCGGGGTGCCGGAACGGTCGAGGCCGAACACCAGCAGGTTGCTGCCGTTGGCCTTGGTGGTGACCACCAGCTGGTCGCCCTCGCCGGTGAAGCCCACCTGGCCGGGGGTGTTGGTGAACTGCGGCGCGGCGTTGGGGTCGAGCCCCAGGCAGCGGTTCCAGTCGGCCCGCTCGTGCAGGCGGCCGTCGTGGACGGTGTAGCCCTGGACCGAGCCGCCGTCCAGGGCGTTCAGCACGAACACCGCGTCGTCGTGCACGGCGACGCTCACCGGGAAGCGGCCGCCGGAGCTGACCACCTGCCGCAGCGCGAGGCGGTCGCCGTCCACGGAGAAGACCGAGACGGTGTCGCTCCCCGCGTTCACGGCGTACAGCAGGGCGTGCTCCGGGTCGTAGGTGAGGGACCCCTGCGAGGCGAGGTGGTCGGCGACCGACCCGTCCAGCACGCCGCCGAGGCCCTGGGTGTCGTAGCTGCCCGCCGGGGTCAGCCGGCCGTCGTCCGCGCGCCGGTAGGCGATGATCCGGTTGCCCGCCGGGTCGTCGGTCTGGACGAAGACGGCGTGGTGGCCGCCGCGGGTGTGCGGGTCGGCCTCGGGGGTCGAGGCGGCGACGGACGGGGCACCGACGACGGCCGTCGCGAGCGCGGTCGCGACGGCCAGGGCGAGACGCGTGGTTCTCTGCACGGTGTACTGCCTCCTTGCGGATCGGGAGCGACGTCTCGCGGGAGGCCCCGCGTCTGCGGTCGAGCCGGAACCGGGCACCGTGGCCGCGGGCCGAGACGACGTGGACGAGGGCTGCGCCGGGCGTCCTCGCGAGGCGGACCGACGACGGTTCGCCCGCTGCTGCCCCGGGCACTGCCCTGCGCTGACACGATAGGTGACGGTTTGTCGGGAACCACGGAATTACCGGGTTCGGCCCTGCCGCGCCGCGGGGCCACCGCGCGCGCGGCGGGTGGGGCGGGGCTTGTTCTTGAATGAACGCTCAGGTATGTTCTCCCCATGCCCAGGCCACGTGAGTTCGACCCCGACGCCGTCCTCGACCAGGCGATGCGGCGGTTCTGGGAGCGCGGCTACCGGGCGACCTCCATCGAGGATCTGGTGAAGGCGACCGGGGTCAAGCCCGGCAGCATCTACAGCGCGTTCCCCGGGGGCAAGCACGCGCTCTTCGTGAAGTCGCTGGAGCGCTACTCGAAGCTGGTCGTCCCGCAGAAGCTCGGGGAGCTGGAGGCGCCGGGCGCCTCGGTGGCGCAGGTGCGCGGCTACTTCGACGGGCTGGTCCGCGACCTGCTCAGCCCCGAGGGGCGGCAGGGCTGCCTCCTGGTCAACACCGCCATCGAGAAGGCCGCGGAGGACGACGAGGCGGCGGCCGTCGTGCGCGGCCACCTGGCGCGCCTGGAGCGCTGCATGACCCACGCCCTGGAGAACGCCGTCCGCCGGGGCGAGGTCAGGAGCTCGCTCGACGCGGCCGGCAGCGCCAAGCTGCTGGTGGCGACCTGCCAGGGGCTGATGGTCGTCGGCAAGGCCAACCCCGACGCGGCGGTCCTGCGGGCCGTCGTCGACAACGCCTTCGTCGCGCTCTCCTGACGGGCGCGGCGTTCCCGGGCCACCGTACGCGGTGGCCCTCTTTTCGGCCCCATAGTTGAATGACTACTCAAGAATGAGGTTCGGACATGAAGGCCATCGTCATCTCCGCCCACGGCGGCCCCGAGGTGCTCGCCGTCACCGAACTGCCCGACCCGGTACCCGCCGACGGCGAGGTCCTCGTCCGGGTCAAGGCGTTCGGTCTCAACCACGCCGAGGCGTACATGCGCAGCGGGGCCTGGGGCCCGGTGGCGGCCGTCCCCGGGATCGAGTGCGCCGGCCTCGTCGAGGCCGACCCCTCGGGCGAACTCCCCGTCGGCACCCGGGTGGTGGCGATCCTCGGCGGGATGGGGCGGACCCGCAACGGCAGCTACGCCGAACTGGTGACCGTCCCGGCCACCCATGTGGTGGCCGTGGAGTCCGGGCTCTCCTGGGCCGATCTGGCCGCCGTGCCCGAGGTGTACGCCACGGCCCACAGCGCCCTGCACGGCAACCTCGCCCTGCGGCCGGGGGAGACGCTGCTGGTCCGGGGCGCGACCTCCTCGCTCGGGCAGGCCGCCGTCAACCTCGCCGTCCGGCACGGCGCCGACGTGCTGGCCACCACGCGCAACCCGGATCACGGGCCCCTGCTCAAGGACCTCGGGGCCGTCGACGTGCTCATCGACGACGGGCACCTGGCCGCGGAGGTCGGCCGCCGGGGCCTCGTCGTCGACGCCCTGCTCGACATCGTCGGCAACAGCGTGCTGCGCGATTCGCTGGCCGCGGTCCGCCCACGGGGCCGGGTCTGCCAGGTCGGCTTCCTCGGCGGCTTCGCACCGGTGGCCGACTTCGACCCGATGGCCGACCTGCCCGGTGCGGTCGGGCTCAGCTTCTTCGGCAGCGCCTTCGTCCTGGGCACACCGGCGTTCCCGCTCGCCGACGTGCCCCTGGAGGCGATCTGCGCCGAGGTCGAGGCGGGCGTCCTGAAGGCCCGCCCGACCCGGGTCTTCAGCTTCGGCGAGATCGTCGAGGCCCATCGGGTGATGGAGGCGGGGCAGGCCCTGGGGAAGATGGTCGTCGTCGTCGACTGACGCGGCCCCGACCCGGAGCCGGGCCGGCCGCCACGGCGGACCGGACGCACCCCCGAGGAGCTGACCCGCCGACAGGTCCGGCGCCGGGGCGGCCCGCCGTGCCGGCGCGGCGCCTCAGCGGTCGACGGCCGATCGAACACGCCCCGGACAACGGGCGGGAGCCGCGGCCCGGTCGCGTTCCCCCGCGGCTTCACCCAGGGCAGAACGGCGCGCCCTTCCCACGGCGCCCGGGATCCCTAGGCTGAAGGTGTGAGCACTCCTACGCCGAACGAAGCCCGCGTCATCCCGCTGCGCCCGCCGATCTCACCCGGCCCCGGTGCGGCCGCCCGCCCCCCGCAGCGGCCGGCGGGGGTCCCCCCGACCCCCGCGCCCCGGGAACCCCTGTGGCGCGACCTCGTCGGCGACG
Organism: Kitasatospora sp. NPDC001603; assembly: GCF_040298365.1. Classification (NCBI taxonomy): domain Bacteria; kingdom Bacillati; phylum Actinomycetota; class Actinomycetes; order Kitasatosporales; family Streptomycetaceae; genus Kitasatospora; species Kitasatospora sp. NPDC001603. The sequence goes on along the minus strand of NZ_JBEPAA010000049.1, from coordinate 2,911 downwards.
CGCTGCGGCGCGAGCGGCTGGCCCAGGAGCGGACGTTGAAGGACGTCGCGGAGGCGGCCCGGATCTCGGTGCCGTACCTGTCGGAGCTGGAGCGCGGACGGAAGGAGGCCTCCTCCGAGGTGCTCGCGGCCGCCGCCCGCTCCCTGGGCCTCGGCCTCGCCGACCTGCTCTCGCTCGCCCAGGACGAGCTGGCCCGGGGCGAGCTGGCCCGGGGCGGGCGCGGCCGGGTGGCGCACGGCTCCGTGGCGCACGGCTCGGTGAGTCACGGCTCGCTGGGGCGGGGGCGGGTGTCGCCCCCGGCGCGCCACGACGGCCTCTGCCTCGCGGCCTGACCGCGACCGCGCGTCCCGCGGACCGGCCCGGCGGCACTCGCCGCCGGGCCGGCCGCCGTGCGCTCGCCGTCCGACCGGCCCGCGCCCACGGCCCCGGGCGGGGTCAGACGAGCGCGTTCCGCCGGCTCAGCACCTCGTCGGCGAGCCCGTAGGAGACGGCCTCCTCGGCGCTGAGCACCTTGTCCCGGTCCATGTCCGCCCGCAGCGTCGCCACGTCGTGACGCGTGTGCCGGGCGAGGACCTCCTCGACCTGGGAGCGGATGCGGACCATCTCCTTGGCCGCGAGGCTGAGGTCGGAGACGGTCCCCTGCCGGCCGCCGCTGGCAGGCTGGCCGAGCAGGACCCGTGCGTGCTGGAGCACGAACCGCCGTCCGGGGTCTCCGCCGGCCAGCAGCACCGCCGCCGTCGACGCGGCCTGCCCGACGCAGAACGTGGAGATCGGCGCCTGCACGAAGGTCATCGTGTCGTAGATCGCCATCAGTGAAGTGAACGACCCGCCCGGCGAGTTGAGGTAGAGCGAGATCTCGCGCTCCGGGTTCTCCGACTCCAGGTGCAGGAGTTGGGCGATGACGACGTTGGCGAAGCCGTCGTCGATCTCGGTGCCGAGGAAGATGATCCGCTCGTTCAGCAGCCGGCTGAAGACGTCGTAGGACCGCTCGCCCTGTGCGGTGCGCTCGATGACGTAGGGAACCGTGTACGACCCCATGTCAGAGCCCCATCCGCGGCCGCGAGGAGGCCGGGCGGACGTCGGCGAGCGACTCCAGGACCCGGTCCACCATCCCGTACTCCCGGGCCTGTTCGGCCGTGAACCAGCGGTCCCGGTCGCCGTCCCGGGTGATCGTCTCCTCGCTCTGCCCGGTGTGCTCGGCGATGATCCGTTCGATGGCCTTCTTGGTGAACTGGAGGTTCTCCGCCTGGATCTCGATGTCCGCGGCGGTGCCGCCGATGCCCGCCGAGGGCTGGTGCATCATGATCCGCGCGTTCGGCAGCGCGAACCGCTTGCCGGGCGTCCCGACGGTGAGCAGGAACTGGCCCATGCTGGCGGCGAACCCCATCGCCAGGGTGGAGACGTCGTTCGGGATGAGCCGCATGGTGTCGTAGATGGCGAGGCCCGCGGTGACCGAGCCGCCGGGGCTGTTGATGTAGAGGCAGATGTCGGTGCGCGGGTCCTCCGCCGACAGCAGCAGCAGCTGGGCGCAGACCCGGTTGGCCGACACGTCGTCGACCTCCGTGCCGAGGAGGACGATCCGCTGGGCGAGCAGTTGGGCCGCCAGGTGGTCGTCGAAGCGGGTGGGCGGCCGGGAGCCCTCGTCCGCGCGGGGCGGGGCGGTGGTGAGGGGAGTCATCGGAATCTCCTTGTCGATGCGGGATGCCGTCGACCCCACTCTTGCCCCCGGAGGATCCCCGCAGGGCGATTCTCTGCCCGCCGCAGATTCGCCGAGGGCAGAGCCGGCGGGACGGCCCGCGGCCGCCGGCCGGGTCCGCTCCCTCCCGCTCGCCTCCGGTCCACGGCGGCGTGCGGGCGGCGGTGCAGGCGTGCGGCGGACGGTGGCCGGGCCGGCCGAGGGCGGAGCGGTCCCGGGTGCCCCGCAGCGCCGGGTGGGTGAATCGGGCGGCGTGTCGGACGGTGGCCGCGTGTTCCGGGCCGGTTCCGAGGATGGTCGGACCCAAGGATGAACGGGTTGGCGGATCGTCGGGTACCGAGGGGGCACGGATGGGTGGCCACGGCGGTCGGCTCCTGCTCCTCCTCCTGCTGGCACTGCCGAACCTGGCGGCGACACCTGCCGGGGACGGTGACTGCGCCGGGCTGACGCTCGCCGTCCGGGTGAACACCGTGACCGTCACCGGACCGCCCGGCCCCGCCGTCCGGGGCGGCACGGCCGTGGTCAAGGAGTACCGGCTCACCAACGCCGGGGAGACCGGCCTGCGGGGGATCCGGGTGACCGACGCCGGCCGGCCGGTGCCCTGCCCCGAAGCCGAACCGCTGGCGGTCGGCGCCACCGTCGTCTGCACGCTCCGGCTCACCGCCGAGGCCGGTGTCCACGACACCACCGCCACCGCGCGCGGCCGGTCCGGACACCCCGACAGGGAGGTGGCGGCCACCGCCCCGTCCGGCTACACCGGCGTGGTCAGCGCGCTCGGCCTGGCGGTCGACGCCGCTCCCGGAGCGCCCGGATCCGGCACCGCCGCCCTCCGCTACACGGTGGCCGACCTGGGTGACCGGCCGCTGTACGACCTGCGGCTGCGGGACGTGCTGGTGCCGGACGGGATCGACTGCGGCGACGGCCCGGCGGCGCCGGTGGCGCTCGGGCCCGGCCGGACGGTGCGGTGTGCGGCGGTGCTCCGGCGGCCGCCCGGCACCTACCGCAGCGCGGCCGAGGTGACGGGCTCGGACGGCATCACCACGGTCGGCCCGGGCGGCGAGCCGGTGCCGCCGCCGCTGCTGGTCGCGCGCGCCGGGACGGACGTCACGCTGGCCGCCGGACCGCCGGAGTACCCGCCGGAGAACCCGTCTGAGAACCCGCCGGGCACCGCCCCCGGGCCCGCGGTCCCGCCCGGGACCACACCGGGCGGGACCG